>JBDHUT010000067.1:0-2589 GCA_039809305.1 Minisyncoccia bacterium | reverse complement strand
AAAAGTGTGGTAACCATGCAGTAAAGGTTGGGGACAGTGTACAGTGTCTTTCAATTAGTTGTCGACTCAATAAAAAATAATTACACATACGTATGTCATATATTGCATCAATTTTAAAACTCGCTAAGGAAAACGAAAATTTCCGTACTGTACTGTATACAGGACAAAAATCACAACTTGTTCTTATGGCAATTCCTGTTGGTGGAGATATTGGTGAAGAGGTTCATCATTATGTTGAGCAGGTTATTACTCTTGTAGAAGGGGAAGCACTTTCTGTACTTGATGGGGTAAAGCGAGAGGTGTTTGCTGGGGACATCGTGGTTGTCCCGCCGGGCACTATGCATAACTTTATAAACAATGGCACGGGAACACTGAAGCTCTATACCATATATGCACCCGCAAATCATATTGACGGTAGAATCCATGTCACTAAGGCTGATGCAGAAGCTGATGTGGAGGACGAAGTGTTCGGAGAAAAAAACATTGCATAATTTTTTGTTTTTCTTGTTATTTGAGGTATAGTGGATTTCACATCCGCCTATACATTCGTTTTAGCGGATCATTCGGACGAAATAAAAGCAAGCTTTTGTCTCGCTCCTCATTCCCGCCTATAGCTCAGCTGGTAGAGCAGTTGCCTCTTAAGCAAACGGTCGTAGGTTCGATCCCTACTAGGCGGACACATACAAAAATACCCTACTTATTTTGCGGGGTATTTTTTGTACGTGTGGGTAGGGATCGAAAGCTGGAGCGCGACGGTGCCAGGCGGAGTCGCGGAAAATTTTAGCAAAAAATTATTCGTGACCGATCCATAATAAATCGAATGTGATATGCTTTATATATATGGGAGTTACCTTTGAGTATGGTAAAGAAAAAGATATTTGGTGCATTTTAAATTATGGTAAAGGTTCTCTCAACTCTTCTCAGCAAACGAAAATATATCAACAGATGGTTGATTTATATGGTGAAAATCCTAAAACTGAAACAGTAGCTAATTTTATTGATGATTATTTGATAATCAACCACATTAATATTCAAAAAAATATTTTACAACATCAAACAGATTGGGATATGATCGCTCAAGAATATCAAAGAAGGGCAGAGCGTATTTTCGGTGTTGTGTTACCAAATGATGTAACAGCTTATCTTACTATAAACAATAGATCTCCCTACTCAATACAAGAACATTGGTTTTTTGTAGGTGCGGCAGGATCCTCTCCTAGAAAAACCATAATGCATGAATTGTGGCATTTCTACACTTGGTATAAGTATGGAGTTGTCTGGGAAGAAAAAATAGGTAAACAAAAATACAACGACATAAAAGAAGCTTTGACAGTATTGCTTAACGAAGAATGTAAAGATTTACTACCAGAAGGGGTCATTGATAGCGGATATCCCCAACATCAAGAGTTGAGACACAAAATTAGTGATATTTGGAGGAAGGAGAAAGATATGGATAAACTTTGGGATTTCTTGGTAAATAAAGAATATTGACACTATTCCACTAATCCAGTACCATATATTGTAACGAATGAGTCACGGCAAGTAGAGTACTGCGCGCATTATTTAAAATCACATATACGCTCAAACAACGTAACCAATAAGGCAGAAATCTAGAATACCTGCCTTTTGCGCGTTGTGTAAGCTTATTATATTAATCATATAATTACTTTTTACATTGTATGCCCACAAAAGCATCCCGGCTTCCGCTTCGCGATGTAGACACTACACCGCGACCAAAGAAACATTTCGCAAAGTACAAGAAACCATTGGTAGAAACACCAGACCTTGTTTCAAACCAAGTTGACTCGTACAAATGGCTTATTAAAGAGGGTATTAAAGAGGTCTTCAAGGAGTTTTCTCCTATTTCAGACTATTCTGGTAAAAAGTTTCAACTCGATATCACATCGTTTGAACTTTCGGAACCAAAATACGATGAATATTTTGCAAAAGATAATAAATTAACATACGAAGCCCCTCTTCGTGCTCGTTTTAAGTTGCTCAATAAAACCCTTGGTTCTTCTAAAGAGCAAGAAGTTTTCATGGCGGATTTCCCACTCATGACAAGTCATGGAACATTTATTATCAATGGTGTAGAACGTGTGGTTGTTCCGCAGCTTGCTCGATCTTTCGGTGTTTTCTTTGATGTTGCAGAACTTAAAGGTAAGCGATACTTTGGAGCAAAAATAATTCCAAGTCGAGGTGTGTGGGTAGAGTTGCAGTCGGATACTGATGGAAGTATTTTTGTTCGTATCGACAAGAAGCGAAAGTTTGGTGTTACTGCACTTTTGCGAGCAATGGGTCTTGCGAGTGATCAAAAAATTCTAGAACTTTTTCCATCTGAGCACGCACAGAAGGTGATAAAGGCTTGTATCGAAAAAGATCCTAAAACTCCCCATGAGGCATACATTGAAATCTATAAACGACTCCGTGATGGTGATCTTGCGACTGCAGAAAATGCAAAAGAATTTGTAGATAATCTTTTTTCTCCAGAACGATACGATTTTTCTTCTGTAGGACGATACCGATTCAATAAACGCTTCGATCTTCCCCTTCAAGGAAAGGAAATTGAACGACGAACTATTAACGCAG
>JBDHUT010000066.1:0-2732 GCA_039809305.1 Minisyncoccia bacterium | reverse complement strand
ACAGAAGTAGTTTTGTAAAGCTTCTTACCGGAAATGGTCCTGAACCAAGTGTTGATGAAATAATTGCTGTAAAGAAAGATATTTTAAAAACCGTTGTGGGATATATGAGCGGAACTCTTATCGATGAAGATTACGGGCTACCCGCACTTAAGAGTTTACATAGTCTCGTCCCATACCTCCTTCCGCTTGAAAAAACAGGCTACACAGATAAAACAGGTGAACGAATTACAGAAATACTTGCAACTCCAAAACAACTGATTGAAAAAGGTGCTCAAGGCGCAAAGCTTCTGCTTTATACCAATCACCATGTTCCATCGTGGCACGCTCAAGTAAAGACTGCAAAAAATCAGGCAGCATTATGTCGGGATGCAGGACTACCTTTTTTCTTAGAATTTGTCTTGTATTCAGTTGGAGATATACAGCCTGGATCAGTGTACGAAACGGTGCAGAAAGCCATTGAAGACGGCGTAACGTGCGATGTTTGGAAACTTCCCTATCCGGGAAGTAAAGAGGGGTGTGAAAAAATAACTTCACTTGTTGGGCAAACTCCTTGGATTATACTTACTGGCGGAACAACTTTTGAGGAGTTTAAAGATCAGTATTTTATTGCACGAGAAGCTGGATGCTCTGGGTTTTTGGCTGGTCGTGCACTATGGCAGGAAGTAGGTATACTTTGGAGAGATAAAGAAAAATATCCAAACTTTTTACAAAATGAGTTACCACAAAGATTTAAAGCATTAATTGCGTAAATATGGCATCACCTTTTTTTCTTAAAAATCTAATTAAGGGTAAGGCAGCTGAGACTATTGTGTTTGAAATGTTTCAGGAAGTCAGTCGTTTTATTGTTATGCCGTTTGGGTCGGAAACAATTCTTCCTGATCTACTTAAGATTGAAAAAACAGAAGCTGTTCAAGCGGCACTTTTACGTTTGCGACAACGTCCAGATTTTTCAATTATCGATACAGAAACAGGCACACACTTTTTGACTGAAGTTAAATATCGCGAAACACCAACACCAAATCTCATACTCACTCTCGCAAAAGAACTTTATGAATCATGGCCAACAGCATACTTGTGCGTGGTGACACCAATTGGATTCTTTTTTGACTCATGTAGTCAGATTATTGCTGAGCAGGGTGACATTGCACTTATTGACGCAGATATTATTCCAGCAGAGATTCAAGAAAAGTATCTTAAAATTGTAAACGAAACAATCAGACAAAAAGAATCTGAGTAGATGCTATAGTTATATCTATGAAAGCGTTGATCAAGAAATTGACTCCAAAATTTCTCCTTTCGTTGTACCACCTTAGCATGGCGTACATCGGGGCAATTCGTTACGGGTTTCCGTCAAGGAAAATGATTATTATCGGAGTAACGGGTACAAAAGGTAAGACGTCTGCGTCCTACTTTATTTGGAATGTATTACAACACGCAGGTATTAAAACAGGGATGCTTAGTACAGCTGCAATTAAGATTGGCGACAAAGACATTGTTAATACTATGCACATGACAATGCCTGGGCGATTTTTTATTCAGAAACATTTACGGCTCATGCTAGATGCTGGTTGTGAGGTTGCTATTGTAGAGACAACATCCCAAGGCATTGTTCAATATCGACATAAAGGAATTAATTATGATATTGCTGTTTTCACAAATCTTTCCCCGGAACATATTGAGTCTCATGGATCGTATGAAGCGTACCGAGAAGCAAAAGGAAAACTTTTCAAGACGCTTTCTGGAAAGAAGGGGAAGATGTGGAAAGGTGCTCTTTTAAAACCAACATCTATTTTAAATTTTGATGACAAGGAATATCCGTATTACAGTGCTATCTCCACACCTCGACAAATAAGTTTTGGGATCAATGAAAATGCCGCTGTACGCGCGACACATATCCTCACAACACCTCATTCAGTTTCTTTTTCTGTTGATCAAGACAGATTCGATCTTTCGCTTCCGGGAACATTTATGATTCCAAACGCACTTGTTGCAATTACAGTTGCTGACCTTCTTTTTGTACCACGAAAAAAAGTTGCCGAAGGAATTCACGCACTTTCATATATTCCAGGACGTATGGAAGAAATCAAAACAAATAAAAACTTTCGAGTTTTTGTTGACTATGCCCATGAGAAATTAAGCATGCGGTCTCTCATTACTAACCTAAAACAAATGGCACAGGGTAATAAAGTAATCGTTGTGTTTGGCTCAGAGGGCGGAGGCAGGGATAAGTCAAAAAGAAAAGATATGGCTGAAGTTGTTTCAGAACTTGCTGATTACGCTGTTGTCTCAGATACAGATCCGTACGATGAAGATCCGGAGCTTATTGTGGAAGAAATAGGACAGTACCTAGCAGAGGCGGGATGGAAAAGAAATGAACAATTTTTCCTTATCTCTGACCGACGGCTCGGTATTAGAAAAGCATTATCGTTGGCGCAGTCGGGAGATATTGTTGTGTGTACCGCTATGGGTGCTCAGGAGACAATGATTCGAGAAAACGGCAAAGCGTATCCTTGGAGTGAAAGAGAAGTTGTGCGAGAGGAGCTTTTGCGTGTATAGTCGCTATATATGTTTGAGGGGGTCCGTTCTGAAAAAGACGTAGAAAAATTAAAGCGTCACGTTATGCGTGACGATGCTTTATATACTGAATTTTTGACTATCCGAGACGAGTTGGCTCATTCGGGGTCTAATATCATTGTAAAGCGGAAATTTGCTAAACCTGAAAATGGAGAAAA
>JBDHUT010000065.1:0-2737 GCA_039809305.1 Minisyncoccia bacterium | reverse complement strand
ATTCGTACAGGTGGTAGACATTCCCTTTCTAATTTTCTTATTTGGCAGGCAGCATATGCTGAACTGTACGTCACAGATACGTTGTGGCCAGATTTTGCAAAAGAAGAGTTGGGCGTCTTACTTACTCGTTTTTCTCAAGCAACTCGCAAGATGGGCTCATAAACGCTATAGTGGAAATATGAAGCAAGTCACTAAGAAGCCAATAATCAAAAAAATATATGAAGATGACCACGTTGTGGTTATTTCCAAACCGGCGGGTCTTATGGTTCATCCAGATGGACGGAGTAAAGAAAAAACAGTGGTTGATTGGGTAAAACGAAATTATCCAGAAACTAAGAATGTAGGAGAAGTATTTGTTTTTGAAGAGTCTGGAAAGACAAAAAAAATTCTAAGACCAGGTATTGTTCACCGACTCGATAAGGATACCTCGGGGGTATTATTGATTTGTAAAACAGAAGAAGCTTTTCGAAAACTAAAAGCTCAGTTCAAAAATCATACAGTCAAAAAAGTATATCGCGCTCTTGTGTGGGGACACATAAAGCAAGAGACGGGTATTATCGACGCGCCTATTGCTCGAAGTAAAAGTGATTTTCGTGCACGCACTGTCCCAAATCATTTCGACGATGATGCGCGGGGTACTGAACGTGAAGCTGTGACACGGTATAAGGTATTAGGAAAATTCATCTTAAGTGAAAAAAATAAAAAGCTACCAGTTACATATGTTGAACTTTTGCCTATGACAGGGCGGACACATCAACTTCGTGTTCACTGTAAGGCGATGCGGCACCCGATTATTGACGATAAGTTGTATGGCCCTGAAGATAAACCTGAAATTATTGGTCGAACAGCGCTCCACGCCTTTAAGTTAACCTTTGTTTCACCAAAAGCAGGCACTCAGACCGTTGAATGTCCGGTTCCTGATGATTTTAGTAAAACCCTTGCGAAGCTTACAAAAGTGTGATATTTTCTATACTCATGAAGACAGCCATCAAATTTTCACCAGTAGACATGGAAGCGCGCAAAAAACTTGATTTTACATCAGGTGATACTGTGCGTGTGTGGACAAAAATTGTTGATGAAAAAGACAAGACTAAGTTTCGTCTCCAAGCATTTGAAGGAATGGTGCTTGCCCGAAAGCATGGTACTCAAGCGGGAGCAACCTTCACTGTACGAAAGGTTGCAAGTGGTGTTGGTGTAGAACGTATTTTCCCACTTTATTCTCCAATGATTGACTCTATTGAAATTACTAAGAAAGCCCAGGCTCGACGATCAAAGCTTTACTATGTTCGAGATAAAGCTGTAAAAGATATTCGTCGAAAAATGAAAGCGCAAGTTGTTCGCAAAACAAAATCAGGAACAACAACCGCAGAAGTTGCAGAGACTGAAATATCTCCAGAGGAATAGTAAAAAGCAGCCAGAAGTGGCTGCTTTCGCTTTGTTGAATATTCGGAAACTTTGCGCTAGAATGCACCCACACCTAAATATATGCTCAGGTGGCGAAACTGGTAGACGCACTACCTTGAGGTGGTAGCGGGAGCAATCCCATGGAAGTTCAAGTCTTCTCCTGAGCACAGCGTGCTTCTATATGTTTTTCATACTAGAAGCACAGGATGGTGTCTATGGTGTAACGGTTAACACGGGGGTTTGTGGAGCCCTCGATTCGGGTTCGATTCCCGATAGACACCCACGAAACAAATAACCGCCACAAGGCGGTTTTTGTGTTAGGTGTCTAAGAAAATATAAATACTACTATAAATTCTTACTAAAAATTTATGGTGGGCACTTTAAAAAAAATAGATTTTCTTATGGTAAGATAAGTTAAATGAACTATTTAATAATCACACTAACTTTAGTAAGTTATTTTTGTAGTATATTCTTTGCTATTCAAGACCGGAGGAATCCATTAGAAAGGCCTTTAATCTACGGTAATGGAAATTTTTTATGGATCGTTATTCTTTTATTAGGATTCGGACCTATGGTTCTTGCGGGATACTGGTCTTTTTTAAGTTTTGGTTGGTTAGGTTTTTTAATTTTAGCCATTGTCAGGTTTATTCTTTTACCAACATTATTTAATAAAACAGTAAAAGATTTTATGGATAGAAAAGGAATCTAGTTTTATTTTAAAGTGAAAAAATTCTTATGGCATTATAAACGAGCAAGACGAGACGGAGAAGAGGCTCGCTTTTTGTGGCGATCTTTTTTGTACTATACCCGTCTTTCTTCACTTATTACTTTTGATCGTAAGGGTATAAAAATGTATTGTCATGGCGACCCTTTTTCTTTTTGGCTTTGGAATCATAAAGACGAACTCCGTGACGACGAACTTTTCTTTGAGCGATTTTTAAGAGAGGGTGATACGGTAATCGACGCCGGTGCAAATATCGGACTCCTTACACTTCGTGCTGCAAAAATTGTTGGGGAAAAGGGAAGTGTTATTTCTATAGAACCTCATCCGGAAACGTTTCAATGGCTAGAGAAAAACATTTTTCTTAACAAGTTTTCAAGTATACATCTTCATAATGTTGCCGTGGGGCACAAAGAACAAATCGTTCCTTTTACTAATTTTAAAATAAAAGATGTTAATAAGATTTCTGACATTGAAGGAACACTGAAGCTTCCTATGAAGACACTCGACACACTTTGTGCCCGTGTCTTGCACTGTAACCTTTTAAAAATTGACGTCGAAGGATTCGAGCTTCCAACACTTTTTGGCGCCGAGGAGCTTTTAAAAAGAACT
>JBDHUT010000064.1:0-2738 GCA_039809305.1 Minisyncoccia bacterium | reverse complement strand
ACAACGTGGTCATCTTCATATATTTTTTTGATTATTGGCTTCTTAGTGACTTGCTTCATATTTCCACTATAGCGTTTATGAGCCCATCTTGCGAGTTGCTTGAGAAAAACGAGTAAGTAAAACGCCCAACTCTTCTTTTGCAAAATCTGGCCACAACGTATCTGTGACGTACAGTTCAGCATATGCTGCCTGCCAAATAAGAAAATTAGAAAGGGAATGTCTACCACCTGTACGAATAATAAGATCTGGGTCGGGAATATCTTTTGTGAATAATTCGTTCTGAATATCATCTTCACCTATAGGTGCTTTTGTTTTTTTAATCAGGTTGTTGCACGCCATAACAAGCTCTGCTCGGCCACCATACGAAAGTGCAATAAAAAGTCTTTGTGCATTGTTTTTAGTTACTTGTTCTACAAAAGAAATAGATGTTTGAAGGGATAAGGGTAACTTTTGCCTCTCTCCAATGACGGTAATCTGGTAACCACTTTCAAGTATTTTTTTATCTTGTAAAACAGTTTCTAGTAATTGCATTAAGTAAGACACTTCATGTTCATCACGCTTCCAGTTCTCTGTTGAAAATGCATAGCAAATTATATTTGCTATCTCGGTACCTTTTAACCACTCAAGTAATTCCTGGAGTTTTTTTGCACCCACCTCATGACCATCCTTAGTTGGTAAACCCCTTTCTTTTGCCCATCGCCTATTTCCATCCATAATCACCCCAATAGTTTTTGGAAAATCCATAGGGACAGTATCGTACAATTGCGTAAAAGAGTAAAATGCGTTACTGTATTGCAATCGGGCGGTTAGCTCAGTTGGTAGAGCAATTCGTTTACACCGAAAAGGTCGGGGGTTCAAATCCCTCACCGCCCACACCTAATCTAAGTAGTTTAAGCTGTTTTATTCAAATGCTTTAACAATCAGACGTAAATTTTCTTTTGTTGGATTGTGTAAAAAACTTTGTATTACCTCTTGCAAATATTTTGTTTTTTCTTCAAAAAGACCTTCCTCTTCCCACTCCTTAAAAACAGTATCGGTATCAAAAGCCAATGACTGGTATATCTCCATAGCAAGAGCGTCTAAGTTTTCCGCGTCACACTTGGAATCATTACATACAAAATCTATCACCTCCCAAAGTTTTGGGTGATAAATTCGAGAATGTTCCACACTTCCTTTTTGTGGATCATTTTCACCTGTAAATAATTTTTCTAGATTCATTTTATTTTTTATTAGATATTAATTGAGTGAAAGTATATAAATCAACTTCGCAACCTGCAGCGTTTCTGTGTCCCCCACCACCAAAACTTTGGGCAACCTCAAGAGCGGAGATAATGGAATCCTTAATCGAACGGACGCTCATCCTTACCTTGTTTCCTTTCATAGAAAAAATAATTGATACACCTAAAATAGGATCAGCGAGGATATTTGCTAATACTGATTGTAGAAAAGTTGAGTTATAAGCAGGTATACTGTACCCTTTATATGTTAAAAAAAGAGGTTTTGATTTTTCCTTAAATGACTTAACATAAAACTGATTAAGATCTTCTAAGAAACTTCCCTTCTGAAGACAATCTTCGAGAGCATTTTCTTTTTCAAATAAAAAGAGAAGAGATTGAGGGTTATTTGTTTGCATATACGACCAATTCACAAAATATTTTGACTCTTCAAACTTATTTGTCCACAAATCAGTATCCTGTACCAGTTCAAGCCAGCGAGGAATTTTTTCATCAGGAAAAAAGTACGTCCAAGTTACTGTCGCGCCTGATAAATTATTATTAAATATGTATGTATAGTTTGGTTGAGTTTTTGCAAACGCGCTCATTTCTTCATAAATACCAATATGATGGTCGAGTGAGATAACAGTGTTTCCCCTTTCCAGACACTCCTTTGCAAGAATCGTACAATCTAAGGTGTATACAATGGTATCTGGTTTTAAAATAGAGAGAACCTCCTCTGTCTCTTCTTTTGTATATCCATATGCAAAAGGAAACGCTTTACCATCAGGAAATTTTCTAAGAAAAACGGCAGCGGCTGCAGTACCATCAGAACAATCTTTGTGGTAAATACAGATTTGAGAAGAAGACATAAGAGTAAGCCTATCAAAGAATCTGTAAAAAGAAAATTTTTAATTTACTGTTCTGAATACAGATGCTTGTTCGCAAGTGGATGCAAAAACAGGTCCAGAGCCATTATCTATCCAACAAGAATTTGTCTCTACAACACGGGCAGACTTTCCATTTTGTTCAAATAACATTGGTGTTGTTGGTGGCCTTTGTGGCTGCCATAAACGGACTTGTGGTAAAGACATGTCTGAATAATCAATAAGAGCGTATACGTAATTTACATAGTACTGTTCTCCTGGTCGTAAGTAACAAACATTTGACGTATTCTTTGCTACAGGGTCTACAGAAAATATCATGTTCCCATAGCCAATCGCTTCAACAAATCGACACACTTGCGGAATATTATTTGGATTAAAATCGCCTGGAATTTTACTAATAACACGAATTGGAAAACCGATACCGTTACCTGAGCCAACAATATAGTCATTGATATAGTTATTAGTCCATGTTTTTGTTGCGGAACTCGAAGATATAACAAGAGAGAAAATTCCTATGTTTGCCGAAGGTACGGCAACTGTCCGCACATTACCTGGCGCAAATAACACAGGTGAGTAATCCCAAGGTTGTGAGAATTTCCCAGTAATTGTCATTGAACCTATCTTTGGGTGCGAAACT
>JBDHUT010000063.1:0-2827 GCA_039809305.1 Minisyncoccia bacterium | reverse complement strand
AGTCAAAGACCAGAAGTCAACCGGTACTATTCTTACTGGAAACAACAACACGACTGCTACCACGACACCACCTGCTAACTGTGCACAGTATGAGGGGGTGATTCCGGGGGAGACGAGGAAGCTTTCTCTGCAATATCGAGGCTGGGCTCTTCAAAAATATAACTATCCAATTTCCACTGAAGCCCAAAGACAGCTTAGTACTATGCGTGGTGATTTGGGCAACATTATGTCTTTTGCTAGAGGGAAAAATCAAGGAGGTGGTTTTGGTAAATGGACTAGAGAGGCTTTCCCTTCCGGTGTAGTGTATGCGTGGCCTATTAAGACAACGGAATATAATGATAAAGTAGTTCTTCATATTGCTGGATCAGAAAACCCATTAACTGTTGATGGATCAGTGATTATGTCGGTAAGTAAATGTCCTGGAGACTTCACTTCTCCACAACTTTTATCTCAGAGGGCTCCTGGTGGAGAAATGCTTCCGACATGTGTTGGTCAAGCATCTGCAAGAAATTTTGGAACGGTTGTGACATCTGGAGATCAAGGGGGTTGGGCGTGCGACTTAGAACCAAATAGTCAGTATTATTTAAATATTAGCGCCGGATTTTCTAAAACATCACCCTTAGATCAAAATGGTATGCCAACTGAAAGTCCGGGCTTAGGTATTGGTGGAAGAGGAAACGGCACTCAGTGGATTTTCCCTGGAGTACAAAGTGCTGACATGATCATCTATGCTCAGGATTATCGAGGGCAAGGCTATAATGCTCGACCTGCAAATGGTGCACCAGGGCTTATTAAGGGTTATGATGCGTATTACTTAGAAAATGATCGTGTAGCTGGGATTGTTGCGGCCGCACTTCAACAGCGTGTGGCGGCATGCCGCGCTGTAATTGCAGCAGGAGGTCAAAAGGATAGAGGTGTCTTAGGGGGTGGCGGGGAGTGTAATGGTCTACCAACTCCTTTACCGGCGTATGAGTGGGAATAATTACTCATCAAAATGATTTTCAAAAATCCCGCTCTACGCGGGTTTTTTGTTGAAAGAAACATTTCATCTATGCGTAGTAGTATAGAGAGGTAGTATTTGCATGTACGAATTACACGATGTATCTGACGAAAAAATTATCCCATTTTTACTACAAGATAGGAATGTTTTTGTGGTACTTGTGCAAAGGTACGAACAAAAATTAGATCGGTATATTCGCAGACTTGGTATTATCTCAAAACAAGATAGAGAAGATGTTCTTCAGAATATTTTTGTAAAAACATATAAAAATATACAAGGTTTCGACACTGCACTTTCATTCTCAGCATGGATATATCGTATTGCTCATAATGAAGCCGTAAGTTTTTTTCGGGTAAAGAAAGTTCGTCCAGAGGGTCATCTTATTGATGATAGTGAACAGATCCTCCTTACTATTTTAGATGAACATGATTTTACAAAAGATCTGGATAAAAAAATAAATGGGGAGAGAATTGCAAAATGCGTACAAAAACTTGATGAAATATATCAAGATATAATTATTTTGAGATATTTTGAAGATAGGGAGTATAAAGAAATATCAGATATTCTTAAAATTCCCGAAGGGACCGTTGCTACACTTTTGTACCGCGCAAAGAAAAAGCTTAAGATCTTGCTTGAGAATGACCAAGAAAAATATGAATAATAATGATAATAAAAAAATAAATGAAAGTGTGCATGTTGCAGACAAGGTACTTGCTTTTATCGAAAAAGAAAATGTACAACCGCATTCAAAGTGGTACTTTTTCTTTACGAATGAATTTTTTTGGGCACTTGGTGTGATATCTATTTGTATTGGTGCATTTTCTTTTGCAATCATTCTTCTTACATATTTTAATGCAGAGCCAGGATTCTACCGTATCGACTATGATTCTTATACTGATTTTCTTTTTGAATGGGTACCTATTCTTTGGATAGTCAGTCTCGTGCTTTTCGTTTATGTAGGATATAAGAATATCCAGCACACAAAAAGAGGTTACCGGTACCCTTTTTCTCTTATTGTGTTAAGTGGCTTTGCACTAAGTATAATTGGAGGAATTCTTCTATTTATGTATGGAATTGCTGGTGCTTTAGATAGAGAGTTTGAACGTCATTTACCGGTATATAGATCTGTACAGGAGTTAAAAAAAGATGTCGCACTCCGTCCACATCGAGGTGGTATCGGTGGAGAGGTGGTCTCTGTTTCTGATGATCTTAGTTCTTTTGTGCTGAGGGACTTTAGAGGTAGTGTTTGGGTGATTTCTACAGAAGAACTCCTTGATATTGATAAAGAGGTTATTTTACAAAATTCGTATGTGCGTATTATCGGCATTCCTTCAACCACGACTGTTGGTGTATTAGGTACGAGTACTATGTACGCCTGTGTTGTCTTGCCATGGGAATTGAAAGATTATCAAACTCCAGACGCTTCTTCAGCACCACACATGCGTTTTAAAAATATTCAAAGTGAATTACGTGAAAGAAAAGAAAATATAATACGTAGTAATGTATGTAAGGGTGTACAACCTTACATGATTATTCAGGAAATAAGAAAAAGGACGAATCAATAAAATTGTACCAACATACTATGAATCAAAAAACAATGAAAAAATTTAGTTTGAGTGTTATGCCACTACTTGCACTTATCGCACTTTCAGGTGGCAATGCATTTGCTTCGGAGGCGCAAGCAGAAAACATGACGCCGCGAGCTCGTGTACAGCTTTCTGAAACTCAAAAAACGGTTCTTGCGCAAATAAAAGCACTTCATGAACAGGGTAAAATAGAGGAAGCCAAAGCTCTTGCAAAGAGTTCTGGAATTCCTAAGCTCCTTAA
>JBDHUT010000062.1:0-2859 GCA_039809305.1 Minisyncoccia bacterium | reverse complement strand
AAATCTTACTAAGCAGACTTTCACTAATTTTGAAGTTTGTTTTATTGATGATGGATCTTCTGATGGCACTAAAGATTTACTTTTACAATTACAAAAAATAGATTCTAGAATTCACCCCTTCTTTTTGGAAGAAAACAAAGGGGCAACCTTTGCTCGAAATTTCGGTATTCAAAAAACTCAAGGGGAGTGGATTATGTTATGGGATAGTGATGATCTTTTGTATCCAAATGCGCTTGAGACCATTGTTTCCTATCAAGAAAGCTTGCCGGATGTAGATATTTTTTCTGCACCAGCACAAGCATCCAAAAGAGGCAAAACGATGCTATTTCCAGAGCGTAGCGAGGGAAGGGTTACGTATGAAGATATTTTGGCTCGTAGATTACCTCAAAACAGCAAGATTCGTCTTACCAAAAGAAATATCATGCAAGAGGTTAAATATATTTCAAAAAACGTAGATTTTCTTGTTAACGTGGAATTGGTGAAGCGTGGAAAATGGTTCCATATCAACAAAACATTAGGGTTGTTAAGAATAGAAGATGATGAGATGTCGCTAACAAAACAAAGAAAAAAGAAAGTCCTTGAACTTTCCATTGAGAGATCAAAGGTTCTTGATGTATTTTTGAACGAGCATGGAAAAAAACTTTTTAATGAGTCGCCTGCGTTATTTAGCGCATATGCGTATGGTGTCGCTGTGGGACAGTTATTGGATGGCAATTATAAAGTTGCGCGCATGCGCGCTACGGAAGCACTTAGAGGTAAAAAGACCGCACGAAGCTGCGCGGTATATATTTTGAGTTATATTCCTGGTGGTGCAGGTATATCTAAGTTTTTACTTAGATATATTCAGTAGATATAAATTTTTATAAGTGATAATATATTGCAATGGATAAAATACTTGAATGGCATCACGGCGCAAAAAGCGGTTTCTCTCGCCACTATTTAACTCTCTATTCAATCACACTCGGACTTGAAGCAAAAAAGGTTTTTGAGTTCGGTTCTGGATTTTCAAGTATTACTATTCTTGAAGCATTGAAGAAAACAGGTGGAAAGTTGATTACAAACGACATGCGTTCGATAGTTGATACAGGTAACTCAGAGCAGGATTTGAAAGATAATCCAAACTGGACGTACTTGCAAGGTAAGTCACTTGAAGTTCTTAAGAATAAAAAAACAACAGGGTTCGACATGGTGCTTCATGACGGTTCGCACGACGTAGGTGTTGTATATAAAGATCTACGAAAAATTATTCCACGGATGAAGAAAAACGGTATTATTCTTGTCCACGACACCTTTTATAAAGGTTTTTATTTGTGGATAGCGATACGACTTGCACTTCTTTTTGTTCGTCACGAAAGAGTAACCCTCCCTTATGGATATGGGCTAACCATTATTCGTATTCTTTCAAATTACGGACACGGAAGTATTGAAACATCTTGGGAAAAGGAACGTAAGGGCAAGGCTATATAGTTTAGTCTGCAAGTTTAGAAAAAGTGTATAGAACCGTTGCTCCTCTAAATAATTCCATTACAAAAACAGATATAAGGACTCCCCATAGTCCGTACATTGGAACAAATATTAAAAGAGATACTATTTTTGTAATTGGTGCGATTGTTTGTATAAATGCAATAGGTTTTATTTTTCTGTGAGAGCTTAGTGCTTGTTGGTATAAGGTAATAGGGAAAACTAAGAAGATAAGTGAAAATACTTGTGAAAGGAGGATTCCTTCAGTGTAGCGAGGAAAGAAAAGTTTGAAAAAATATGGCGATAGGAGTACGTATCCAATGACACAAACAATACTAAAAAGTAAAACATAGAAAGCTTGTTTATGGATTGCTTTTTTAACTGTACTAATACTTTGAGTACTGTACTTTGGTAAACTAAGGCTTGAGATCATCTTACTTCCAAATCGCAACTGTTGTGGAAGTGCTGTTGCCACTGAATAAATTGCAAGTGGTGTTACGCCTAATAAATGAAAAATAACTAATTTATCTGCCTGTGTTGAAAGTGAGCCTATAACTTGCAAGAAGCTCATTTGTTTACCAAAAGTCATCTCTTCTTCTGCTAAGATATTGTTCTTAACGTGTCGCATTGTTTTTCTGTACAAGTAAAATGAAAATAACGCCGCGCCACATGTGTACATGACACTAACGAAAAAAGGACTTGGGTACAGGAGGGTTGCAGTAATGGTTACCAAAGCAACCCCTGTTCCGTAGATTGTACTGTTTACGCCATCTTCTTTATATAATCGTTTACCTATCAAAAAATTACTCCAGATAAGAGTATTTTGTAGGAATAAATTTGCTATTGCTGTGAGTAACACGGCAATAGCAAGATCACTATTTCCCATGAAAATATAATACCCGCTTACCCCAATGCCAATAAAAAGTGCAGGGAAACTCCATAAAAGGCCTTGTTTAAAACCAAAAGGGTATGTACCATCTTTGTTTTTTGCTGCTGCCTGGCTTACCGCTGTACCGAGTCCATTAAACGAGAATGCACTAATTGCTGCCGCAACGGACAGAATGTATTTGTACATTCCAAATGCCTCTTGTGACATGAACCGGGACAAAATAAGTGTAATAAAAAAAGCCGATAAGCCCCACGTAAGACGGCCAAATGTAATCCAAAACGAACTTTTTGTAATAAACGTAGCGTCAATTTTTAAAAATTTACCGAGCTTATCTGTAAGTAAAAATATTCGCTTTTTAAGAGATGTAATCATTGTATAAACCTAATTTTAGCATGGTATACTAAAACGGATATGAAAACAAAAGGCTCAGTTCTTGCCATTGTCGCAGCGCTTACAGGCGTTCTTTTTGTCCCTATAGTTATTTCAGAATCACTTCTTTTTCCATTTAT
>JBDHUT010000061.1:0-2863 GCA_039809305.1 Minisyncoccia bacterium | reverse complement strand
CCTTTTTAAACTTCGTTTTCGAGAGGCTTAAAGCAGGGTATACTGCAGAAACCTTATGAAAGAAATATCAGGCGATATACCACTTTCTTTTTCTCAGAAAATACAGTATCTCACCTTTAATTTTTTTAGAGGTTTGTTCGGATTTAGATTGCTCAAGGTTGTTCATTGGCTACCAAAAAAAATGACAGACATATCCCAAGATTCACTCTTCAGAATATACTCTAATGATTTTGTAAAAACTATATTACCAACTCTTTTTGAAAATAAAAAAATAACAATACTTGATATTGGGTGTGGTTCAGGATATGTACGGACCCAGTTACAAGATCTTGGATTTACAGGTACGTACGAAGGGGTTGATATAAAAAAACATAAAGACTTTGATGCATACTCAGTAAATGCTTTTTCTAACACTCTTACTCTGGGGCCTGCAGAAGAATTTACAAGTATTCATGTGTACGACTTAGTTTTTTCTTTCACCGCCCTTGAGCATGTACCTAATGATTTTTTGGTTATTAAAAAAGGGTTTGAATATCTTGCACCACATGGAAAACAGGTCCATATAGTTCCATCTTTTTGGTCTCTGTTTGTATATGGATTTCATGGATTTCGGCAGTTTACAAAGGCAAGAATAAAGAAGCTTTTCAATGGTTACCCTTACGTTGTGTATTCGGTAGGTGGTTTGGGTTCATCGGTAGTTCAGTTTATTTGGGTTACAATACCAGAGCGACTTTTTAGAAAGTGGCCATTAAATAGGTCAAAGAGTTCATACCAAAAAGCAAAACGATGGGCCCTTACGGTTGATAAAATCGTTCCATTTTTTCCGATGCAGTATGTAATTGTTACTTCAAAAGAATATGATACGAAACTTGTATAAAAAAATAGTCTGGACATTAAAAATAGGTTTTAAGGCTGCTGATATCTGGTCATTTTTTAAGATTGTATTTTATTCATTTCGCGTGCCTTTTGCTAATCGATACAGTCTTTCCCAAAAAGCGTATTCATGGAATATTAGAGTAAATAAAAAGAAAGCAACCATCTATTGCGAAGGAACATACGAAGAACTTCTTTTACTTAAGGAAATATTTATTGATAAGGTGTATGCCTTACCGGCTTTTGTTTCGAATTCAGTGCGCACCATTGTAGATGGTGGTGCAAATGTCGGCTTCACATCAATTTTTTACGCCCTCACGTATCCTAATGCGAAAGTGTATGCATTTGAGCCAGACCCGAATACTTTTAAGCTTTTAAAGAAAAATACTGAAAATATTTCAACAAAAAATATTGAAGTCTTTCAATATGCTATTGCGGGGTCACAAAAAAATATTAGTTTTTTTGTTCATCCAACAAAAAATATTAGTTCATCTATTGTTAAGCGTGACAGTTCTTATATAAAAATCGAAGTTGAGGCGATACGTCTGGATGACGTTTTTGATCTTATCAAGGCGATGTATATTGATGTTTTCAAATTGGATGTTGAGGGTGCTGAATTTGAAATATTTAAAAATTCCCAGAGATTGGGGGACATAGGGTTTATTACAAGTGAAATTCATGCTGATATTATGAACGAAGATGCAGGTGTGATTATTCGTGCATTACAACCGTCGCATATTGCTGTTTTAGATCCGCTTTCGCATACAAATAGATTTTTATGTCAGGCGATTCCACGGGCAAAAAAAATAAATGTTACTTTCATTATCCCGAGTATTTTGATTGGGGGTATTGAGAGTCATCTTTCTAAACAGACACATTACTTTGATCAGGATATCTTTACTATTTCAGTAGTTTCTTTGTTCAACTATCCAGGTAGGGAAACCATTGTATCCAGACTCCATCCTTCTGTTTTGGTGCGTCCTATGGATTTGAAAGTCTTCTCGCTTAAGAGTTGGAAAATGGTGTATCAGACCGTTAAACAATTAGAACCACATATTTTAGTTTCTAGTATGTTTTCTGGAAACGTCATGAGCAGAATTCTCAGCTTTTTACTTAGAGTTCCTGTCATTGCCAGAGAACATAATGTGTACACTGACAAAAAAATTTTCCACAGAATCGCTGATCATTTTCTTGCAAATTTTTCGTACTGTATCGTTGCCGTTTCTCGTTCGGTGCGAAACTTTGCGCATAGGCAGGCGTGGATCCCACTTAATCGTTTTAAGATTATAAATAACGGTGTTGATCTTACTAATGCTACAAAATATACAAATCTAGATACAGATAAGAAAAAAGAATTAAGACAATCTTTAGGTATTAATGAGAACGCATATGTTTTACTTCAAGTTGCACGACTCAAAGAGCAGAAAAATCAGAAGTTTTTACTCGATGAATTCTCTTCACTTGTTAAGAAATATCCAGATGTATATTTGTGTATTGTTGGTGAAGGGAAAGAACGATCTGATCTTGAGCAGCATATTCAAAGGCTGGGTATATCTCAAAATGTTCGTCTGTACGGTACTCGTCAGGATGTAGACGTTTTTTATGCATGTGCTGATGTTTTTGTGCTCACATCTACCCGAGAAGGTTTTCCAAATGTAATTATTGAGGCACTTTCTTTTGGTCTTCCGGTTATCTCCACGCTTGTTTCTGGAGTTGATGAGATTTTTGAGCACAAAGAAATCGGATATACGATAAATGGGAAAACAGGATCTTTGGTTGAAGCGGTCGAAAAGGTCAAAAACTGGTCTCCAGAAAAAAAAGAAGAGATACGTCTACAGGCACAAGAAGTTGCAACAGTCTTTAGTATTGAAAGAAATGTTTGCGCATATGAATATCTTTTTATTCGCGCGCTTCTCTCACAGAAAATATGATTGATCGTCCAAAAATAAGCATTGTTATACCTACGTATAATAGAGCGCAATATATTGAA
>JBDHUT010000060.1:0-2975 GCA_039809305.1 Minisyncoccia bacterium | reverse complement strand
GTTATTATCCGAATCAGCTTAATAATTCACTTGTCTTCCCGGGACTTTTTAAAGGGGCGCTTGAGGAAAATGTAAAACAATTTGACATGACACTTTTTTTGTCTGTTGCAGAAAAGTTGGCGGCCTACGTTAAAAATCCAACTACAGAAACTATTTTACCGAACATGTTTGATAAAGGTGTAGTGGATGTGGTGGTAAACGCAGTAAAAGAATGGAATTCAAATTTGAAATAGAAAAAAAGCTCGTTGGTACTCTTGGAAGAGTCGGTACTATTCACACTCCACATGGTGATATACAGACGCCAGCTTTTATTCCTGTGGGCACAAAAGCAACAGTGAAAGCACTTACTGTAGAGCAGGTCAAAGATCTTGGTGCACAGGCAGTGCTTGCAAACACGTATCACCTTTATCTGGAGCCAGGAGAAGGTTTAGTGCAAAAGCATGGTGGGTTTGCAAAGATGATGCATTGGCAAGGCCCAACATTTACTGACTCGGGAGGATTCCAAGTGTTTTCACTTGGTGCGGCGTATGGAGAGGGTGTCTCGAAGGTTGCCACAAATGAAGTACTCGCTGCAAAAATTACTGAACAAAAAGATGAAGAAAAAAGTGATCGAAAAACAAAGGTAAAAATTGACGAAGACGGTGTTGACTTTCAGTCGGTGATTGATGGTTCATGGCATCGTTTTACACCAGAGAGAAGTATGCAGATTCAACATGCGCTTGGTGCCGACATATTTTTTGCTTTTGATGAATGTACCTCACCACTTGCTCCATATGAATATCAGAAGAAGGCAATTGATCGTACTCATCGTTGGGCAAAGAGGAGTCTTGATGAACACACGAAGCTTGGAGTATCACAGGCAACAGGAAGAAAGCAAGCACTATACGGAGTTGTACAAGGTGGATCGTTTGAAGATTTACGCCGTGAATCCGCTCGTACTCTCGGTGCTATGGATTTTGATGGATACGGTATTGGGGGTTCTTTTACTAAAGATGACATTGGTACGGCAGTACGGTGGGTGTGCGAAGAATTACCAGAAGGAAAGCCGCGACACTTACTTGGTATCGGTGAACCAATAGACTTCTTCTATGGAATAGAAAACGGTATTGATACATTTGATTGTGTTTCGCCAACACGTATTGCGCGAAACGGTGCAGCATACACTTTTGATGGGCGAATAAATTTACATAATGCAAAATACGTAGAGGACATGCTTCCGCTCGAACCAGAGATTTTAAACTATACGAGTTCATACACAAGAAGTTATATTGCACACTTGCTTCGTTCAAATGAAATGCTTGCGGCAACACTTATCTCGATTCACAACTTACATTTTATAGTGAGTCTTGTTGCAAGTATTAGGAAAAGTATGTTGGATGGAACGTATTTTGAATTTAAAGAAAACTTCCTGAAACGGTACTATAAGGATATTGTCTAATAATGCTTTTTGTGTTATTATGAATTTCCAATAAAGTATTGGAGGAGGTCTTTGTGAACGACAGATTTTGGATGTGGGTGGTTGTTGGAGTTTGGGTTGCTTTCATGGTCGGCTTCTTTTTGCTGTATAAGAAGAGGCAAACCAAGAAAACCCGGCGCAATACCTTGAAGTCTCGCGCTCTTGGTGCTCTCGAGGTTGTGGAGCCGCAGATGGGTCACCCTATCACACAAGGTGTGACCGGATGGCAGGAATTCAAGCCGACACCCAAGACGGTTGATGGGTTCGAGCAGATTGCCGAGCTCATGGAGAAGCTGCGCAGTGCGGCTCCGTTGGATCCACAAAAACCTAATGCTCATCAAAACGAAGATGATCATTGGGCACGTGCTGTTGCGGAGGGTTTGGTGCATCGGCATGTGCCACCATCCACACGTCATTGATTTTGCTGGTTGGTAGACTGGCAAGCGCGGACTTTGTCCGCGCTTTTTTATTTGTATTACATTGACAAATTATATATTTTTACTATACTAAAAAGTGTGAGTGGTGAAAGCTACTCACCAAAAACAAATGAATGTCCGCGTGAGCTCCGCCGCAAGGCGGATTTCGCGTATCTGGACAATTTATTGGTTACCCTTGTAAAAAACTGATTTCTTGTTAGAGTTAAAGAAGAGGTTTCTTGTTTCTATCCGTGGCTAGCGGCTGCACTCACATTAGGACATTTGTTTTTGGAGTAGACCCCGCTAGCCCCGAATGGAAATACAGCACAGAGTGGCATTGAAAAAAAATACAACCTTCAAAACAGGGGGCGAAGCATCCCTGTTTTGTGTTGTAAAAAGTCGCCAAGATATTGTTGACGCTATTTTGTACGTAAAGAAAGAACAAATACCTTTTTATGTTTTAGGAGGTGGCTCAAATATGTTGGTTTCCGAAAAAGGTTACAACGGATTGATAATTAAAATCGCTACACAAGGAATCGTATTTCAGGAAGAAAAAGATGGTGTTCTTATGAAAGTGGAAGCGGGGGTTTTATGGGATGAGTGTGTGCAAGTGGCGGTGGAACATTCTTTGTATGGACTTGAAAATCTTTCATTAATTCCTGGCACAGTTGGGGCTGCTCCGATTCAGAATATTGGTGCCTATGGAGTAGAAGTGGGTGATCATATAGCTTCTGTAGATGTGTTTAATGTTGAAACAGAATCTTTTGAAACTATACCAAAAGAAAAATGTAATTTTGGTTATCGCGATAGTATTTTTAAAAAAACAGAGGGTAAAAAATATATTGTTATTGGAGTAAACTTTCTACTTTCAAAACAACCTCTTCTAAAAACGGAGTATAAAGATATTCAAGAATATTTTAGTCTTAGTGGTGAGGAAATAAATCTTGAGTCACTACGAAAAGCGATTATAGATATTCGAACAAAAAAACTTCCAGATTTGAGTGTACTTGGTACAGCAGGTTCGTTTTTTAAGAACCCTATCGTAAAGAAAGAGATTATTGAAATTTTACAAAAAAAGTATCCGCTTATTCCTGTCTATGAAA
>JBDHUT010000059.1:0-3013 GCA_039809305.1 Minisyncoccia bacterium | reverse complement strand
AAAAGCCAAAAGTATTTTTTGTACAACTTGGATTTGAAGCAAAACTAAAGAGTCTTGCGGTTCTTGAAATTCTCCGAAAGGCAAAAATTCCAGTAGAACAATCTATATCAAAAGATAGTCTCGGAGCACAACTTGGTATTGCGGAGAAACTTGGTATTCCCTACGTTCTTATCTTTGGACAAAAAGAAGCTCTTGAAAAGTCAGTAATTGTACGTGACATGGAAAACAGATCTCAGGAAACAGTTAAAATTGATGAATTAAGTGACTACATAAAACACCTGAAAGACCATCATTCAAAATAAAAAAGAGTCCGCAACTTTCGCGGACTCTTTCAATTCCCTTCCCAGAACACAACAGGTAATCTACCCTGAGAGGACTTCCATGTCCTTACGCATGCCGTCGTAAAGATTCTGTAAGGCGTGCACCAGGACTTCGGGTGCGTTATTGTGATTCAGGTTCAACGCACACTCATCCTTGAGCTCTGGTTGCCAAACACGAATGTGCTTGCTACCATCAGCGCCGCTACGCATTTCCAACGACCCTCCTGGAAGCTGAAATGCGAGCACACCACTTACAAGCACGATACCACGAGTCCGCAGGACCAGAAAAAGCTGCTGGAGATTCTGCAGTGTCTCCAGAGATCCGTGGTCCTTCGGTGAAAACTGAACGAAGTTTGGGTCACCCCATTCGTTTTTTTCAGCGGTTGTTCCAATGGTAAACCCTTTCGGAACGACCGACAGAGAGAGCGCTGTCCCCGACTTCACACCTTCTTTTTTCAGAAGCATTGCTTTTCTCCGGTACACCCAACTGTTGGGCACAATCATTCATCTCAAATAATAGCGACCTTGTCAATAACATATATAATTTTGTATCCGAAACCATGTTTTTAACAACTTTGTTATTGCAAAACAAACAAGAATGTGGTAAAAATAAAGGTACTTATGCCAATTGCTTACGTAGAAATCAAACGTGGTCCAAATGAACCAACATCAGGTACACTTCGACGCTTTACAAAAAAAGTTCAGGAGTCGGGAATTATTCCTAAAAAACGTGGTCAGCGATATGCTGCTCGAACACTTTCAGTCCTTAAAGTTAAGAAAGCAAAAATTCTTAAGATCGGCAGAACAAAAACGTACAACCGTCTAAAAAAACTCGGCAAACTCACTCCTCCAAAAAAGAAAGGCGCACGATAAAAATGCAATCGACTGAAAAAGAACTAATTACAGTCATTCGAGAAACGGTAGGGACAATTCCGTCCTTGCCGTTTTTTGATGTCGCACAAAAAATACTTGGAAAAAGATACACTTTACGATTAATATTTAGTACGCAAAAAAACATTCAACACTTAAACAAAACGTACCGTAAAAAAACATACATCCCAAACACGCTCGCATTTCCACTCGCAAAAACCGAAGGAGAAATTTATATGTCGCTTTCAGTGATGCATTCCCAAGCAAAAAATTTCAACCTTTCTTACCCTGATTTCATCCTTTTTCTTTTTATTCACAGTTGCCTTCATTTGAAAGGATACGCTCATGGGAGTACAATGGAGGAACAGGAACAAAAGTACTTAAAACAATTTGCCCCACATGCCACGTACCCATACGACTATAGTGACCGGGATTGACATTGGCACCTCTTATATAAAAGTGGTGGTTGGTGAACGTGCACAACATGACGCATATCCTAGTATTCGTGCGATAGTAACAGTAGAAAACAGTGGTATGAGACGAGGATATATTGACTCTACCTCTGATGTGACACGATCAATAGAGCGCGCGCTCTCCCTTGCGAGCAAACAATCTGGTTATCCAATTACAAGAGTAGTGGTTGGTGTTCATGGACTCGGGCTAACTTCTATTCAAGGTACCGGACATGCCGTTATTACTCGTGCCGATAGTCAGGTCACAACACTCGACACAAATCGAGCGATACAAAACTCTGAAGACACTCTTGGTGAGCAGAAAAATCAAAAAATAATTCACGTTATTCCTCAAAAATGGAAACTTGATAATAAAGACGTGCTCGCAAAAGTCCTCGGACTTGTTGGAGGAAAACTCGAAGTAAAAACACTTTTTGTCACTTACCCAGAACAGCAAATAGAAGAACTTCACGCGATTTTTGAATCTCTTGGTATTGATGTTGATGACACTATTGCAAGCCCAATAGCCACCAGTCTTTGTGTACTTTCAAAGAAAGAGCGCACCATAGGATCTTGTGTTATCGACATTGGAGCAGAAACAACAACTATGGTCGTATATGAGCACTCGGTTCCCCTTTTAGTTCACACGATACAAATTGGCACCAATGATATCACGCACGATATCGCACTTGGCTTGAAAGTATCAATTGAAGAAGCTGAAAAAATGAAACGTGGCACATATGATGGAACTATTTCTAAAAGAAAAATAGATGAGATCATTCGCGCCCGCACAACAGACATATTTGAACTTGTTGATGCACAGCTCCGTAAAGTTCACCGCAGTGGGCTTTTACCTGCCGGCGCAATTATTTTAGGAGGTGGATCAAATCAGAAACTTGTTCTTGAAATCGCAAAGGATATTTTACGAATACCAGTATCCACAGAATCCCAAGAACTCACAGCTATAACTAAAGGTAAACTCAAAGACCCAAGTCTTGGTGTTGCATTCGGTCTCGCGCTACTGCAAAGCGATACATCATCAAACCGGACAGGAAGTGCTCGAGAAACTCTTTCACAAAGTTTTCAAGCAGTCATCCAGTTCTTCAAACAATTCCTACCGTAATAACACATTTATTAAATCTGTCACTTTTTTGGTTTTTTGTACTACTTCTTCCTTTCTGATACTATATAGCTATCCAAAAAGCGCGTGCGTTTACAGTAATATTTATGCCAAAAATCAATCCAGATATAGAAAATTTCGCTAGAATTAAAGTCATCGGTGTTGGTGGCTCAGGAAAAGGTGCTATCAACCACATGATAGAGTCACGTGTAAAAAACGTTGAGTTTATTGCTGTAAATACTGACGTGCAA
>JBDHUT010000058.1:0-3025 GCA_039809305.1 Minisyncoccia bacterium | reverse complement strand
CTTTTTTAAAAGGTTCTAACATAGCCTAAGTATACCCTAATCCTGTACACTAGATACGTGAATCAAACAGACGCAAAAAAAATAGTTGCATCAGTAAAAGACGTCTATAACAAGGTTGCAACACCATTTGTGGCATCTCGTGCTCGTGACTGGGATGAATTCGAAACTATTGCGCCGCATATAGATTCAAACATTACACTTCTTGATGCAGGATGTGCACACGGTAGACTTGTACCAACTTTTTTAAAAAATAACTTGAAAAAAGAAAACTATGTCGGTATCGACATCTCAGAAAATCTTATTCAAAAAGCAAAACAAATGTTTCCCGATATGCACTTTGATGTGGGTGATGCCTGTGACCTCCCCTACCAAAATGACACGTTTGACATGACAATATCAAGCGCTGTACTGCACCACATCCCTTCTCAAAAACTTCGCATGAAGATGATTCAAGAGTTAGCGCGTGTCACTAAGCCAAATGGAAAAATTATTCTGCTTGTCTGGAATGCTTTCTATTTTCCACATTTATGGAAAAGTATTTTTTTATCGTACGTAAAAAGTTTTATTTCATTTGGCAAGAAAGAAACTGGTGATATGTACCTTCCCTTCTTTGGTAAAGAAAATAAACGCTATGTTCATGCGTTTACAAAAAGAACCCTGATTGAACTTTTTAGAAAGTCTCTCGGGAAAGAGGTCTATGTAAAAAATACAGGTAAAAACTTTTTTATTTTGTTTGAGAAATAGTATATAACCAAGATCCCACAACCTTACGTTGATAAGTATCAAAACTGTCTATAGTACTACTAGTTTCAAGGCAGTTATTTTTAAAGTTTTTATATACTTCCATGTCTTCAAAAGTTTTATTTATTGCTCTTGCTATAACTTTTGAATTTTCGGTAGGGGTAACAATTCCATGAATACCGTCTTGTATAAAATCACGTGCACAACCAACATCTGTCATAATAACAGGCACCCCAGCTTCAACTGACTCAGTCGCAACACGACACCATCCTTCATAAATAGATGAGATAAGTGTGAGTGATGCATCTTGATATAGATCTTCTGCATTCATCCAAGGAACAATATCGACGTATTCAGATACATTAAATTTGTTAACTAAACTTTCTATCTCATTTTGCAAAGGACCACTACCAATGATACGTAAACGTATATTTTTATTTTCTTTTAAAGCCAGTGCAAATGATTCAATTGCCACAGGAATTCTTTTAAACCAAACGAATCGCGCAGGTAATACGATAACTTGAGGTGTTTGACCTGCCATATATAACGTTTGCTTAACCCCTCTCTTATAGAGCATAGGCACGAAATCAATTTTTTCTTTTTTAAGACCAAGTTCTTCTACACAAAAACCTTCTATCCTCTTTGAAACTACACGTACCCTATCTGCAAATCTTAAAACAAAGCGACTTAATTGGTACTGAATATGTGCACGAACACTTTCACGTTGCATGTATCGACTACTTATATCTGTGTGTACCTGCACATGAAATAGAACTCTAGTAATTCGAGAAAGGATAAGTCCTATCAGTCCAATTTCAAATGGATCCTGTGTAGATATTAGTACCGTTCCACCCATCTTTAATCTCTGTATATCTTTATATATCCGTATGAAAATAAGTAAAGATTCTAGTATTGTTGAAGATCCAAAAACAGAAACGTTATTATATTTAGATTCTTTTTTAGGTACTTTCTTTGCAAATACGTATACATTAATAGTACTAAAAGATTGAGCGTATACACTGGTACGTTGCGCAGCTTCAGAAGACTCGTCTAAAATAGATGCGTCTTGACCGAGAATAACTAAGTGTACTTTTTTATCGATTATATTTGTTTGCATATATCATCATATTCTGTCGCCAACACTTTATATGTACGTTGTATTTTAAAATCTTTTATGTTTTTAACTAATCTGGCATGAATATCTGTATCTAAAATAGATTCGATAGCGTGCTGTAGTGCTTTTTCATTTGTTGTGTCAACATATATTCCAAAATCACTCGGGGTAAGAGTTTGTATGCCTGTATCTTGTGTACAAATAAAAGGGCATCCGCTTCCAACACTTTCACAAATAAGATTTGGCGCAACATCACTTATAGAAGATTGTATAACCGCATATGTTTCCGATAGAACTTTTTCCCGTTCGTTTGGATGAATGTAATCCAAACAAAGTTCTGTATCTGGATACTTTTCGGAAATATTTTTCCAGACTTTTTTTAGGATTGAGGTATTTTTAATTTCAGATGCACGTACAGGAGAGCGCAATACTTTTTTCTTTGAGTCGCTCCATATATAAGGCGAGATATTTGTAGTTAAAGCATTCTCAACAACAAAAGTCTTTCCTTGGAGGAGCATGTATGGTTTTTGCCAAATATCTTTTTGCCAAGCAGTATTAAAAATAACAACTTGTGCGTGTTTTAAACAAAATGAACTCAAAAAGAAAATCATCTTTTCTTTCCATGAAAGCTTTATTTTCTTTGAATAAAACACGGAAAGCTTTACATGTTCTTTAGTTCGAGCGACGTACGTTTCCCAAAGAAAGTCCCCTCCAATCCTTACTGCATATTTTTTGCGAGCAAAAAAACAAAAGATAGCGGTAGGTACAAGCACACTCCATGTATCCGCGATCAATACAAGGTCTGTATTCTTTGTTTTTTTCCACAAATCAAAAAGGAAATAAATAAAACGTTTTGGTTTAGAAAATTTTTTATATGGCTCAAAGTTAAGATATGAAACGATGTATCCTAATGCTTCAAATTCAGGGCCAATATGAGATACAAAAGTAGCTGGACCACCAATCGACGGAGGAAAAAAAGCTGAGACGAGTGTTATGTTTTTTATTTTCATGCTTGTAATATTTTTTTCATACGGAGCGCAACTGAATCCCAGGTGTACTCGGCTTCAATAAGACTTACACCATTTTTTTGAAGTTGACTGTAGAGAGATCGATCTTTTATTAGATCTTGCACACAGTTTGCGATACTTTTGAAATCTAACGTAGTACAAA
>JBDHUT010000057.1:0-3144 GCA_039809305.1 Minisyncoccia bacterium | reverse complement strand
GCTCAAATTTGTTGGTTTCCGATAAAGGTTACAACGGGTTGATAATTAAAATTGCTACACATGGAATTGTATTTCAGGAAGAAAAAGAGGGTGTTCTTATGAGAGTGGAAGCGGGGGTTTTGTGGGATGAGTGTGTGCAGGCGGCAGTTGATCATTCTTTGTATGGACTTGAAAATCTTTCATTAATTCCTGGAACTGTTGGGGCTGCTCCGATTCAAAATATTGGTGCCTATGGAGTAGAAGTTGGTGACTATATTGATTCTGTAGATGTGTTTAATGTTGAAACAGAATCTTTTGAAACTATACCAAAAGAAAAATGCCAGTTTGCGTATCGCGACAGTATTTTTAAAAAATCAGGGGGTAAAAAATATATTGTTATTGGGGTAAACTTTCTACTTTCAAAACAACCCACTCTAAAAACGGAGTATAAAGATATTCAGGAATATTTTAGTCTTAGTGGTGAGGAGGTAAATCTTCAGTCATTACGAAAAGCAATTATACATATTCGGACTAAAAAACTTCCAGATTTGAGTGTACTTGGTACAGCAGGTTCGTTTTTTAAGAACCCTATCGTAAAGAAAGAGATTATTGAAATTTTACAAAAAAAGTATCCGCTTATTCCTGTCTATGAAATAGGTACACCTGAATATGTAAAGACTTCAGCGGCATTTTTAATCGATAAAGTTGCAGGCATGAAAGGGGTCCGAGTGGGTGATGTGGGTACATATGAAAACCAAGCACTTGTTTTAGTGAATTATGGAAACGCTACAGGTGAAGAAGTTTTTGATTTCGCGCAAAAAATTCAAAGCGAAGTAAAAGCAAAAACAGGAATAGATTTAGAAATGGAGGTACAGACACTTGGGTTTTAGTTTTGTTCTAAAGAAAGTCTGCCATTTGCTTTGATTGCATCAAGAGGGGATGCTCGCACTCCATCTTGGATTTTTAGAAGTGCTGTAATACCAATCATAAGTGCATTGTCAGTTGAAAGGTGGCGTTCTGGGATATATGCTTTTACGCTCTGTTCATCACAAAATGTTTGAATGTGTTCACGAATATATGTGTTAGCTGAAACACCACCACCTACAATAAGTGTTTGAGATCCTGTTTCATTGAGTGCTTTTTTGCATTTAGAAATAACTACTTCGGTCACAGCGTCTTCAAATTCTCGAGCAATAGCTTTCTTATCATTCTCACTTAATTCACCAAGTTTTTGTGTGAGGTATAGTACGGCAGTTTTTATCCCTGAAAAAGAAAAATTAAGGTCTCCTGAGTGGATCATGGGACGAGGAAGTGGGGGGATACGATCATTTGTAAGTTTTTCATTTCGGGCTTCTGCTGCGAGTTTTGAAATTTTTGGTCCGCCCGGATATTCAAGTCCAAGTAATCGTGCAACTTTATCAAACGCTTCGCCAATTGCGTCATCTCTTGTTTCTCCGATTTTTGTGTATACACCAAATTTTTCTATATGCACAAGTTCGGTGTGTCCACCTGAAATAAGAAGCGCAAGTGCAGGAAAAGAAAGCTGAGGTACGGTAAATCCGAGAGAATTTTTTTCAAGTACAGAAGAATATATATGGCCCTCCATGTGGTTTATTGGGTAGAGGGGTATGTTCCAAAGTATAGAAAGTGCTTTTGCAAAATTAATACCTACCCAGAGCGCTGGCTCAAGTCCAGGACCACTCGTAACTGCAAGTGCATCTATTTCTGGTTTTTGCCACGAAAGACAGGTGCGGAGTGCTTCGAGGAGTTCTGGCTCTTGTGGAAACATTGTTAAAAATGATTCAGGAATTATAGTGGGTATACTTTGAAGATTAAGAAGTTTTGCATCAGAAAGAGTGGTTTGAAGAAGGGGAACAATAGCTTTTGCATGCTCACGTTTTGCTACAGCAGGGAAGACCCCGCCGTATTCTTTATGCATATCTATTTGTGATAAGACTCGATTTGCAAGTACGGCAAAAGTAGTCGGGGCAGTACTTCCGTTTGATTCAATAATGCTAAGCGCTGTCTCGTCGCAACTTGTTTCTATAGCCAAAATCCGCATATCGGTATACTAGCACAGACTAAAAATAATAAATAAAAAAACCGCACGAATTTCGTGGGTTGCTTTTTGCTCGAACGTATCGAGCTTTTTGAATTTTAAATCAAGTGTATAAGCTCGGCGGGGGTGGACTTTTGGTCCGCGAACCCCCGCCGAGCGTTTGGCGGACTAACTACTTGCGCAGTTTTGCCCGCCGGCCGCGATCAGGCCAGCTCCTGGATGGTGCCCGGGATCTTGAACTTGAGTTCCCCGGAGTCCAGGCGCGGCTTGAGGTCGTTGTAGACCGCCGTGAGGAGTTCGACTTCCGTCGGCAGCGCGCCGTCGATGGTCGTCACCTGGAGGCCCCGGATCTGCGCGTACTGCTCGGTCGAGATGTGCAGGCCGCAGGCCGCCAGGGCGTCCTCGACGGCGAAGACGTCGGTCTTGGCGACGCGTTCATCGGTGGTGACACCAGCCTTGATGGCCGCGGCGCGCACCTGGGCGTAGGTCGTCGAGTTGCGGACCACGAAGGTCTTGGAGACCGGTTCGGCGAAGTTCACGAGGGTCTTCATGCCGTCGGCGATGTCGGTGGCGATGATCGGGTCGATGTTGCCGAACTGCTTGTTGCTGTCGTTCATCTGACCGATGGTGATGGCCGTCGTCTCCGTGGTGTCCAGGTTCTTCGCCAGGACGGCCATGGGGGCACCAGCGATGACGCCAGCGATCGACAGGGCGAGGATGAACGTGGTGTTCTTCTTCATACTGTATTTCTCCCTTGCTTGTTGAGTTGAGTGCTATCGACTCCCTAGGCACTATGCTTTCGGGTAGCGAGTAGCAGGACGGGTACCTTTCTAAAAAAAGATACTCACTCTGCTACTCACTACTGCCTAAACTTGATTTATGAAAGATCTAAAAATAAAACGAGCTCACTTGAGCTGTAGGAGAATATAGCAGACTATAAAAATACTGTCAAGTGTTTTGTGGACAATTCAAAAATACGTTGTATTTTAAGTATTTTGGTGGGCGTGCGCGGACTCGAACCGCGGACCTCTACAATGTCAATGTAGCACTCTAGCCAGCTGAGCTACACGCCCATTTTGTGAGTATATAGTACAGAAAATACCCCG
>JBDHUT010000056.1:0-3166 GCA_039809305.1 Minisyncoccia bacterium | reverse complement strand
TCGCAACTTTTTGGCATCATCTTTCATATAAAGATTATAGCATATCTTGTTGTAATATAAAACAACAAAAACACCTCTCGAATTTGAGAGGTGTTTTTGTTTGTAAACTAGCTATCTTTGAGCTAGCTCATGTTGGCTGCCGGACTTGGGATCGAACCAAGATTAACGGGATCAGAATCCGTTGTCCTACCATTAGACGATCCGGCAAAATCTATTACGAAATAGGTACTTTTAAAATAGAACCTATTCGCAATGGAGCTTATACTACCGCGAAAACACCATATTTTCAATACAAGAAATTACTTGGCTGATTTTACAATTTCTTCAAGCCTTATTGCCACGTCAGGGTTCAAAACCTTCACTTGATTCAAGAATTTTATATATGTTGTCATATCCCCTTTTTCATATGCTTGTGCAGCTTCTCGCGCAAGAAAATCTATTTTTGCGCCTACTACCTGACCTTCATATGTTTTGTTTACCACCATATCAAAATTCTGTGCAGTCGCCTCTTTTAGAAACTCTTGCTCGATTAATTCTGCTTCAGAGTTTTTACCCACTCTATAGAGAGCAAAAATATAACGAGCTTTTGCGTTAAGGAAACTTTTGTTTAATTCGTATGCTTCTTTACTTATCTCAAGTGCTTTTTCATATTCGCCGGCGAGTTGATACGTAACAGCTCTATCAAACATAATTAATTGTTTTTTAGGAGAGAGTTCTTGTGCTTTGTCTAAGAGCGCAATAGCTTCTGCCGGCTTCCCAAACTGAAGGAAAAGCGATCCGGCGAGCTGATACATGCGAGGGTTTTTTGGATCTCTTTCTAGTTCATCCTGAAGCTGTAGAAGTGTGAAAGTTACCCATTCATTTTTGTCAGTGTCGGAAATTGTCTGATTTCCAATAATAGAAATAAGCTTCTGTGCAAGTTGTTCGCGTGTTTCAGTACGACCAAGCGGAAACTGTGTCGCGATTTCAAACTTATCTTTTGCGAGCGAAAGTAATTCTGACTTTGTATACGGTGTACCGATAACTTGCTGGGACCAGCCTCGCGCCTCCCTGTCAGTAGGTGCTTCAAGGGCAACAGACGAATACTGCATAGCCTGAATAAGAGTCTTAGCCGACATCCATGGTTTGTAGACTAAGAAAATTAAACCTAAAACACCAATAATAGCTAATGTTGCAGAAATTGCGTTTGCATACGAAGTTGCCAACGAAACACTCTGTACATTTTTCTGTGCATAACTTCTCCATGTGAGATATGCAAGAATAAATACAAAAAGTATATAACTTACAATATTGTCAAATACAAAAAGATTAAAAATAAAATAAGCAACTAAAAATCCTGTCCAAATAATTCTCTCTGATTCCCCAAAAATATCTTTAGCATTTTTTCGTATCCATAAAATGAAGAAAGAAACACCATAAAGAGCAAGGTACCCGATAAGGCCAAATATTCCCCCAGCAATGAGCCAGTCAAAGAATACATTATGCGAACGATCGTACCACGGCTCATAGGCACCCATACGTGGATCAAATTGTTTTGAAAAAACATATAAGAAATTATCTTGACCGTACCCAAACAATGGCCGCTCTTTGAAACCCTCATAACTCATATTCCAAATGTAAAAGCGAGATTGAGCTGTCCAATCAGATGCCGAAATGGTAGAAAGTCGGTGTAGTGCTGGGGTTGTCTGTACAAAATTTGAGTCTTTAAATGCAAAGAAAAGTCCTGCTAACACAACACCAATTGCTATCAAACCCAAAGAAACTTTCTTCATTACTGGAAATTCTGTTTTTCTTAATGTAAATAGAACCAGCATGAGGAACCCAGCGACAATAAGACCAAGCATTCCACCACGAGTGAGACTCAAGAAAATAAACAATGCATTTACCAAAGCAAGGATTCCATAAGCATACCGCGCAAGTATTTCTTTTGTTGTTACAAAGAGCCATAACAAAATAAAGAAATAGAAAAGAAAATAACCTGCTAAATAAGTTGAATTTCCAAGTGATGCATCAAGACGATTACTCTGGAAGGTTCCTATCGTTCCAAAATATTGCAATGCCGCAAAGCTAAGAATATAAATATTTGCAACTAACGAGACTTTAAACACATTTCTCCACTCTTTTATTGTAGAAATAAAGTTGTACGCAATCACAAAGAGTAAAAATAAAAGCGCATGAGTAAACCATCCTTCCATACGTTCAAAATTACTCCACAAGCTTCGTGTGGTACTTTCAGCAAAAAAAGTTGCAATACCAAGCACTGCTATCAAACCAGCAAATATTTTATGCGTTGGAGTATTTAGTGATGTTATTTTTTTTGTTGAAAAAACAATGTACGCGGCAAGAAGTGCTACAACCAAAACAAGTGATCTAAAAACAAAATTTTTTCCTGTAATAAATGGGAAAAGAAGTGATTCCGATATAAATGTCGGGACAAACAAAGTCGCGGTTAAAAAAAGAATAGCCAGCTTGTCTATAGTTAAATTATGCATTACATTATTGTAACAAAAAAACTAATAAAATCGTTATTTACCTTTGTCCGAATAATCAATTAATTCTTTGTATTCTTTAAAATTAGACCATTCAGCTATCTTTTTTTTAGAATAATTAAACTTTGTATTTATTTTTGCAATAACGTAAACATGTGGTGCAAAAAAAGCTGCCAACCGATCAAGAATTTTATTTCTAAATATAAAAGGTCGTGATTCAATTACACAGTATCCAGCGTACTGCAACGTTAACTCTATAGTTTTCTTTGTAAAGAAACTGATGTGCGCATCTGCCAACGCACCAGAAAACTTTTTCACTCGCATCAAAGAGATAATTTTAGGGACAACAGGAACACCAATTATTATTACCCCATCTTCAGTAAGTACTCTTTTTGATCTTATTAAAAATTGATGTGGTGACAATATATGTTCTAAAAAATTATTTGCCCAAATTACATCAAACATTTCTTGAATATATAAATCAAGGTACTCAGCATTACAAACAATTGATCTTAAGCCTTTTTCTTTACAAAAAGAGACTTCTATATCTTGCCCTGTTATACCCAAACTACCTTCGCCAAACAAATTTAAATACTCACCCCAGCCAGAGCCAATATCAAGTACTTTCTTGTTTCTTAAATCAAATCGATCTAATAATCTTGCAAATGTCTTATTTT
>JBDHUT010000055.1:0-3409 GCA_039809305.1 Minisyncoccia bacterium | reverse complement strand
ACGCATCTGGTCGTACAGCATCGCCTTTTGCACGTGAAATAGTGTGCATTATTGGTTTAGGGTCAAATTGTTTTGTATTAAGTCCAAGTTGTTCGCACACATTTTTTACAATAGCAAGTGCGTCAGCTTCATCTAAAATAGGGCTGTGTCGAGTAAGACCAAAGAGTTGTGAGTGTTCACGAACAAGCCACGCGCCAAAAGAGTGGAATGTTTTTATAACTGGAGTATGCGAACCATTTTCGATCAACTTCTCTTCTTCAAGGCGTGCAATAATACGTTCACGCATTTCTTGGGCGGCTTTGTTGGTAAAGGTTATGGCAAGAATTTTCTCTGGCTCAATACCTTTTTTAATAATGTGTACGATTCGTTCGGTAAGAGTCTTTGTTTTGCCCGCCCCCGCCCCCGCTACAATAAGAAGTGGTCCTTCTGTTGTTTCAACGGCTTTTTGTTGTTCGGGATTGAGTGTAATCACAAGAACAACTATATCATACACGCTACTTGTCTTTATTTTTGTGTTCGTAAAAAGTGAACCAAAGCTCGTCTACTAAAACTATCAACAGTTTCATTTATTTCCGGCTCAATGCCTGTCCCCTTTTTTATTTCTTCTAACCACAAATATATACGTTCCTCATTTGAACCAGCGTGTGCGTCATTGAGTACTTCTTGATATGTTTTCTCTTTAAGATTTTCCCACGCAGATAAAGAACCCTTAAGTAAGGTTGTTACGTCACTTTTTATAACCTCTTTTGCGTTACTTTCGAGCGTTGTTTTTGTAAATTCTTCTTGATATATGTTACAAACTTCTTCAATACTTTGATCTAAAATTCTTTTAATTTGAGGGAGATTGAGAATTTCTGTATCTGATTTATTTACAATACTATCCTGGAGTGTCTCAAGTGTTGTCTGGTGATTTTCTGCAAGCAGGGTAAGAACACTTGGAATAAGCTCTTGAGAAACAACATCAAGTTCTGGAGAAATATAACCACCCTTTGAAAGACGTTCTTTAATTTGTGTTTGAATATAACTAAATAAGTCCATAATTTTTATTAATTATACTACACATCACTAGAACTGACTGAGTTTTTCGTCAATTTTTTTGATTATTGCCGCAACTTCTTGCTGCTCATTTTTACCGGAAGTGCCTAGATTACTGAATAGTAAACCGTCGTACTTAGCTGCTTTAGTTTTAAGTTCAATGGTTTTTGACAGTCTTTCAAATGTTGATTTAAGAATTGCTAATTCATTTTTTGTATATGATGTTCCTATGCTTTCCTGCTCTCTAAATTCTCTTACCATTTGATAGTAAGGACCATTCAACCAACTCATGAGATCTGTTTTATCATTAATTCTATAGTCTTCTGCATACCGCAACGCATCCACTGCCCAGCGCGCATTACCTGGATTTTCGAACGATACAATTTCTTCAGGTGTTTGATCTACTTGGTTTTGGTTAAAAGATTTGTTTTCTGGAAGATTTTGATCAGATACGGTTTTTAACATTCTTTCTACTGTTGCAGGAGTTACTTCAGGGATAGTTGTTTGTATGTCGTACTTCTTTGCAAGGTCTAGTACGCGAGCTAGGTATTCTCCTGTTGAAATGTTTTTGTTTGATAAATATGCAGCTTCATCAGGAGTTAGCTTGCCTTCAAGACTTCTCGAAATTGGTTTGATGGTGTTGTTATACCAAGCATCGAATGCTTCATAGAGATTATTTGAGAAGTAGAAAGAGTTATCGTCTAAGTTGTAACTAGGAAGTGCGCGTACCTGTTCACCATCATCCATAATATTGCGCTTATAAGCTCTATCAAGGGTTGGTCTGTTTATACCCTTCTTATCATTGAGCATTGTCGCCTTTGGTTGATGCATAAATGTCTCAAACCATACAGCACTGGTGCGAGGACTGCCATCTGATCTCTCTTCAATTGTTTTCACTCTTCCTAATGTTGCTTTTCTGTAATCATCATCTAATTTTTTTGTTAGATCTAAGCCAACCGTAGAAAGGCGCGCATATGAATCTAAAAGTCCTATTTGAGAAAGACGTTTTTTAAGGTCGTGTGAAGATTCTATTGATTGTGGAATACTTTTTTCTGCTTCGGTAATAGAAATCTGTTTATTTGGAGTAGTCTCGATCAATATTTCACCATCACTGTTATCTAAGGGCTTTTCTACAGGAATTAAAATATCAGGTACTTTGTTGGTACCTGTGCTTGGTGCAACGGTATCGGGATTAATAGGGTTTATACCTGTTGAATTACTAACTGCATTTACAGTATCAGGATTCCTTGTATTTATACCTGTTGGCATCTCTATTACCCCATCACTAGCTACTGTATCTGGGCTGGCAGTGTTTATACCTGTACTTCCACCAACTGTCCCATTTTTAGTTTCTGTTCCTGGTTTTTTTGTGGGAGCTGTGACCACAGCAATACCATCCTGGATTTCCATAGTCGCTCTATTTCCAAGTTGGAATTTTTTACTACTTTCTGCAGACGCTGTTTGGGTTGTTGTTTCCGACGGCTTTACCTCTGGGAGTACATTTTTTGCATCGACTGCTTGTGGAGCGCTTAAGCTAAGGAGTGTTGCAAATATTTTTGGAATAAGATAACTACCACCAACATAGGCTGCACCCATACTAGCCGCCGTGCCTTTTTTTGGGTTAGTATCCACCCAGTCACGAATTCGTTTAAAGAAACCAGGACGTGTTTGCTTGGCGATTTTCTGTGTCGTACTCTCGAGAGCTTTTTGTGCATCAGGGTCTGTTACTAAATTTTTTTCTTTTTTGAATATTCGTGTACCGAATTCAGAAACACCCTCTTTCCATTCAGCGCTATTTATTAATAGCTCATGAACCCGAGCCGCAATAATCCGATCAGGAATAAACATGTACGGATCTATTTGTGCGTTAATATTCGCTTGCAGAATCTTTTCAGAAATTCGTTTCGCTATTTCTCCACCGGTAGTAACTCGTGTACCGCTTCCGAATCTATGACTTCTGTAGTCTTTTGTTAAAAGAAATTCTGCAAGGTTAGATAAAGATTCTTGGTCAACAATCTTTTTATCAAAATCAGTCAGACCTTCTTTATTAAGAATAGGTACAATCTCGTTGTCTTCTTGGGTTATAGTCTTGTCTGCAGATAATGGTTCACCTGTCTGAGTATTTGGCTTTACTTCGTCTAATGCTTTAAGTTGCTCTCTTAATTCAGTAAGTTCAGTTTCTACTTTTCTAACATTGTCTTCAAGTGTAACCCGTCTTTCTTGAACAAGTTTCAGTGTTTCCTTTTTATCGTCATCTGATAAAAGAGATTCGCCGGCAAGTGCGTCGGCAATACTTTTTTCTGTCCTCAGTAGTGACGCAATGCTTTTTTTGTTTTCTTCAATCACGATCTCGTACGCTTGTATTTTTGCATTG
>JBDHUT010000054.1:0-3571 GCA_039809305.1 Minisyncoccia bacterium | reverse complement strand
TCGGATCCCAATTAATAACACGTTCTCCTCTGTATACGAGTCCTGCATCATACATTTCTTTAAATGCCTTATACACTGCTTTGTTACGGGTTTCGTCTAGGGTAAATGCCTCACGGCTCCAGTCGAGCGAACTCCCCATAGACTTACATTGATTTACTATGGTGTCGTGACTCTCTTGTGCAAAGATGCCAATTCTTCGTAAAAGTTCTTCTCGCCCAAGATCATATCGTGATTTGCCTTCTTTTTTAGAGATTTCTTTTTCTACTTTAGATTGAGTAGCAATAGCCGCGTGGTCGGTACCTGGTAGCCAGAGTGCCTTGAAGCCTTGCATGCGTTTAAAACGGACGATTGTGTCCTGAATAGCAAGCATGGTTGCGTGTCCGCAGTGAAGTGTTCCGGTGACATTTGGTGGAGGAAGTACTATAGAAAAAGGGGTTGTGTGCCGAGATGGGAGGTTGTCGGGGTTAAAATAGCCAGAATTTTCCCAACGCGTGTACAGATTTATCTCATACTCTTTTGCATCGTACGGCTTTTCAAGTCTACTTATGTCTCTTTCATTCATAACGCTTTTATATTTGAAGTATATCACGTATACTCCTCTCTACATTTTCTATATTTATTATGTACGAATACCGTGGCGACACACAGAATCCTCTTCCTCGAAAATTTCGAGTCGGTAAGTCCCGTACTGGTTTTGGTCTTTTTGCCACAGAAACAATTAAAAAAGGCGAACGTATTGTTGAGTATGTAGGGATGATACTTAATGATGTGGAGGCAGAAAAAAAGAAACACAATAAATACCTCTTTGATGTTCGCAAAAATAAGACCATAGACGGTACTCCACGATGGAATGTTGCACGGTATGCAAATCATTCTTGTGACCCAAATGCAGAGTCAGAAGAAGATCGTCGTGCACGAATATATATAACAGCAATACGTGACATTGCTCCGGGTGAAGAAATCACTTTTGATTATGGAGAAGAGTATGTTGCTGAGCATATTACACCTTTTGGTTGTCGATGTCGTTCGTGTGAATTAAAAAAAGAGCTTATTGGTTAGCGGAGACGGAAGTGTTTCCGTGCTAAAGACAAAGAGTCATTATCTTGTGCGGTGAAGTGGGTAAGAGGGGTCTTGAGTGTGTACTCAATATTTAGTAACTCAAGGAAGGCATCGCATGGATACGGGTATATCCAAAGGCCACGGGCGAATTGAAGGAATCCATATTCTTTAATTTTTGTACGAAGGTAGATCTTATTATTTGGATGTGTCTCTATATTGTCGGTCACCACAATTCTAAATCGTCTATCCCAGTATTTTTTTTGTTTCTGCGAGATCATTTCGAGATATACATGTCCTTTTTTTGATAGTTTTGGATACACATTACGTTCAAGTTTAATGTAACCATCTTTTTCTAGGTGAGTGATAGTATCTATGACTCGATCTTTGCGTAAGGTGCCAATTTTAAGTTGTATTTTTTCTACAACATTTCGTACATGTATCTTTTTTTTAAGATTAGAAATAGTTTTAAGAAAAGAAATCAATGTCTCTTCTTGTAAGGCGCGTTGATCACGAGTTTTTCTCCTTCGGTCCATAAAAAAAGTATATCAGATGTACACATATATATCTATAGATATATATGTGTACATCTACGTAATATGTATTTTTCTTTTTTACATAATAAATACAAGTATAAAAAAAGTTATCCACATATTATGTGTATATACTATTGATTTGTAGTATGAATGTTCGATAATTAAGCATAGAGCACATTGTGATGTACATCATTCACGTACGTGAACTAAGTCGAGTACTCGCCACAGGTGACTCTTTAATACATACGACACATGCCAGCAAAAAAGAAAGCAGTAAAAAAAGTAGCTAAGAAAGCAGTAAAAAAAGCTGTTAAGAAAGTTGCTAAAAAAGCTGCAAAAAAAGTAGCAAAGAAGAAACGATAGTTTCTCTTCCTATAACACAAAACACCCGACCCAAATCGGGTGTTTTGTGTTAGAATAATCCCATTATGTCATTGCTAAAGACCCTTCTTTCCTTTGGGACAGAAGAATATAAGCTTTTAAAGCGTTTTAAGAAGCGTGTGGCCGAAATTAATGCTCTGGAACCTCAATATAAGGGGCTTTCTGATGCTGACTTGAAAGGAAAGACACAAGAATTTAAGTCTCGGCTTGCAACAGGTGAGACACTCGACGATATTTTACCTGAAGCATTTGCTTTGGTACGGGAAGCTTCTCGAAGAACACTTAATGAGCGTCACTACGATGTTCAGCTTATTGGGGGGCAAGTACTTCACTATGGAGCCATTGCAGAAATGCGCACCGGTGAAGGTAAAACTCTTGTCGCAACACTTCCGGCGTATTTAAATGCACTTACAGGAAAAGGGGTACATGTCATTACAGTAAATGACTATCTTTCAAGACGTGATGCGGTATGGATGGCACAAGTATATGATATGCTCGGCCTCTCAACTGCTGTTATTAATCACGAATCTTCTTTTTTGTATGACCCAACACATGTGGAGAAGGACAAAGAGCGAGATGAGGTTGCTACGTTTAAGGTGGTGTATGAGTTTTTGCGGCCATGTACCCGTAAAGAGGCATATGCAGCTGATATTACCTACGGCACAAACAATGAATTTGGTTTTGACTATCTTCGTGACAATATTGCTTATAACAAAGAACAAATAGTTCAACGCGATTTTAACTTTGCGATTGTTGACGAAGTTGACTCTATTTTAATTGATGAAGCGCGCACGCCGCTTATTATTTCTGCGCCAAGTGTTGAGTCTGAGGATTTATATAAAACATGTGCAAAGCTTGCTGAGCAACTCATTGAGCAAGAACATTATGTAATAGATGAGAAGAGAAAGGCTATTTCTCTTACTGATTCGGGTATTAACAAGGCTGAAGAGTTGCTTGGAGTTGAAAACATCTATACAGAGAAAGGAATTAAATTTGTATACCACATAGAGACAGCGGTAAAAGCAAAAGCTATCTACTTAAAAGATAGAGATTATGTTGTTCGTAATAACGAAGTTGTGATCGTTGATGAATTTACTGGACGTATGCAACCTGGTCGTCGATGGTCTGATGGTATCCATCAGGCTGTTGAGGCAAAAGAGCGTGTACCTGTCCAAAAAGAATCACGTACTCTTGCGTCTATTACGTTCCAAAATTACTTTAGATTTTACTCTAAGCTTTCTGGTATGACCGGAACCGCCGAAACCTCAGCTGAAGAGTTTGAGAAAGTTTATAACGTTCCAGTTGTAAAGATACCAACACATCGAGAAATACAGCGCATCGACAGACCTGACCTTATTTTCCAAACAGAAGCAGGGAAGTTTAAGGCGATTGCACGAAAAGTAAAAGAGCTTAATGAAAAAGGTCAGCCAGTACTTGTCGGTACCGCATCTATTGATAAAAATGAGTTACTTGCTGAATACTTCAAACGTGAGCAAATTCCATTTGAAATGTTGAATGCTAATAATCATGAACGTGAAGGTGAGGTGATTGCTCAGGCTGGTAAAAAGGGTGGTGTGTTTCTCGCGACAAATATGGCC
>JBDHUT010000053.1:0-3734 GCA_039809305.1 Minisyncoccia bacterium | reverse complement strand
CGGCCTGTATTATTCCTTTTATTTACATACTCTATAAACACCTAGATCATCTCCATGAGTCACGATATATAGCGCCAAATCTTTTCGAAAGTCTTAAGCGATTAAGGGAATTTCAAGATGTTCGCAGGATTGTCTTTGTTCAATTTATCCTTGAATTTTTTTGGATCATAATGATTGTGTATGGCCCAATTTACTTGATACATAACAATATACTAGATCTACAAACGTATTTAGGTGTTGTAGTACCAATCATCCTTATTCCTTTTATTCTTGTACCCTATCCACTTGGACGTTTAGCAGACAGAAGACTTGGGGAAAAAGAGTTACTCATCGTGGGGATACTCCTCATGATTGTAGGGACAAGTATATTTACACTTCTCCAGGTGCCAATTCTTGTTTTCTACATATTTGCACTTTTTATTGCACGTCTTGGTGCAAGTATGGTTGAAGAAATGTCGAGCTCTTATTTCTATAAACAAGTTGACCATAGCCAAGCAGACCTTATTAGTATCTTTGTGAACACGAGAAATATAGCTCTTATTTTAGGGCCATTAATTGGATCTCTCATCATTTATACACATTCCCTCCAAATGGTATTTTTTGCACTTGTCGGTATATTAGTGCTAAGCTTACTACCAATATTCAAAATCCATGACACCAGATAATCTTCAATTTCCAATACGTATTAATGCCTATATGGGACGTACGGGTATGTGTACTAGAAAAGCAGCAGACTCATACATTAACCAAGGACAAGTCTTGGTGAATGGTAAACGTGCCGTACTTGGACAAATGATACAAGTTGGTGATGTGGTAACTCTCAATGCAAAAGTTAAAACTTTCACCTACGCCCTGTGGAACAAACCACGAGGTGTGACGACTCCAGAATCAAAAGTAATAGAAAATAAAGGTGTCACAATAAAAACATTTCCTATTGGCCGTCTCGACAAAGACACCGATGGACTTATTCTCCTTTCAGATGATACACGCTTAAGTGAACGTCTTCTGAACCCAAAGTTCGAACACGAGAAAGAATATGTGGTTACTGTCCGCGAAAATATACTACCCGTACACATCAAACGAATGCTCGCCGGTGTGCGTATCGCCCATGACGGAAGACGTGTACTTGCGAAAGCTCTTCGGGTAGAAAAAAAGGGTACACATACATTAGAAATGGTCCTCACTGAAGGTAAAAAGCATCAAATCCGCCAAATGTGCTCTGCCGTCCAGCTTACTATTTCTACCCTTACTCGCGTACGCATCAACAGCTTCACCAACAAAAAAATGCGTCGTGATGGTGTTCGTATTTTGAACGAAAAAGAAACCCTTGAATTGCAAAAGAGTGTGGGGTTGGCGTAAATAAAAACAACAAAGCCGACCAGAACGACTTTGTTGCTGGTCGGCTATTTTAAGCCTGCCAAATTCACAATCCTGCCAAAGCATTTTTCATTTCAGCGTGCGCCTCTTGCAGATGATTGAGGCGACTCGCTTGCTTATCCGGCAAAGAGTTCAATTCCGCCTCCACTTCTCGAAACCTTGTTTCGTACTCGATCCGTTCAGCTTCGGAATCTTTGGCGTGGTTGAGAATGGAAGACTCAATCTTCTCGATTTCTTTTCTCAACCGAGATCGGATTGCCCATTTGGGGACCATCTTGGGGGCAAGAAAAAACATGAACGCGAAGGAGCCACATACGCCCACCAATAGGCAAAAAGCAAACCAGGCGTCTGCAGATTGCTGGGGAATTGAAAACGTAACCCCGGCGGGCACTCCAACAAAAAGCACAAGCAAATAAACGTGTGGCATCAGACTCACAACTACATCTTGACGTGTGTTTCTAATGATGTCCATTTTGGAACCCTCCCTTCTCGCGGAGTGCGAGTCCAATTAATTCGTACTATAGAAGTTCCTTAATGTCAATATTTTACTCATAAGTACGTCAGCCTGGGTTAAGAATTCAAGCAAAATAAACACTATCTTGGATATGCCTCGCGCAGACAAGTTTCCCTCAAGAAATTTGGTGAGCGGAACGAAAATCCTGGGCGGATTTTACGTGCGCATATTCAAGATAGCGTTTATGAAATAATCTTACTCAACAACTATATAACCGTCTTTTTGTTTTCCAATAAGATTATCTTTAACAAGTCCATTCAGCGCTTGCGCCACACGTTCTATATCAAATCTTTTTTCAAATTCTTTTTTATCACTAGAAGTGAGAACTTCTTTCTCCGTAAGAAACTTGATTATAGCTCCACGTACTTCTCGCACTGATCCTTTAAATTTTGACTGTCGTGTAAAACCTTTTGCTCGTCTATTATGAGCATTACCTTGTGACTTTAAATACGAACCGTAATCCATAAGTGCATACATCCATTCTCGAGGACAATCTTGATCTAAAGTTTGCTCTACTAAATTTAAAATCTCAGCATCAGTGACAATCTCTTTATTTTTAAAAAAGTGATTAATATACACCGTACGAACGTTTGTCTCTACAAAAGCATAAGACTTATTCCATGCAAATGCCACAATGGCACGAGCTGTGTAGTGTCCAATTCCAGGCAAACTTTCAAGCTCTCGCACCGTGCTCGGTACACCACTTTTTAAAATACTCTGTGCTGCTTCATGCAAAAACTTGGCACGTCGAGTATATCCGAGTCCTTGCCAAAGAGTGAGGACATCTTTTCGAGAAGATTGCGCAAGAGCTTTAACATTTGGAAATTTTTTCATCCAATTTTCAAATTTTGGTAAAACCCGAGACACTTGAGTTTGCTGCAACATTATTTCGGACACCATAATTGGATACATATCGATCTTGCCACTTTTTTCTTTAAGCTGTGGTGGTCGCCAAGGTAAATCATGTCGACCGTGTGCAGTATAAAAATCCCAGACTTTCTTCTGGAAGCTTTTCACTTGAGAACCTGAGAGCTTTTTCACATTTGTATAATAACAAAAAACGCATCTCCTGATGCGCTCATATTTCCCCGAGGGACGAAGGCTCTCCTTCGTCCCTTTTCTATCCATTTCGGCTCATTATCGTCGTGGGACGATTTCGAAGCCGACCGCAGGCGTCCCACCGACAGTGTACACGCCACCTGGTGGGAATGTTCCCCCGGAAATATCAGACGGAGACACCACTGAAAAAACATAGTGCCGTCCTTCCGATGGTTGAATATCCGTCACATCAGCAAAGATTTCGAAATCCTGCGATGTAAACGGCGCCATACCCGTCATTCCTTGCTGTTCGAACGAAAAGCAAGAGAAATTCCCGCAGGTACTTGTTGCCGATACAGTGTACCCACTTTGCACGAAGCGCAGTCTCGTGTTTCGGAACGGAAATACACTTCCGGACTCAACCACATACACAGTGGCACGAAGCAATCCGAGATCAAATTGCAGTGACAAGTTGTTGTACAGTGTACATCGCAGCACCACAACGCCAGTTGTCCCAATGACAGGGCTGATGTTCGGGGCTGAAGCGCACGAGATATGAACTGAGTTCGGAGACATTTCTCCATCTTCAAAACCAGACTTGAAGATGAGATCTTGCCCCCAAGCGCTTGAAATCATACCCACCAGGAGTGTAAAAAGCACAAAGAGCACCTTGTTCATAACCCCCCTTCGAGGTTTGCTGAATAGACCTATACTTTACAATATATGTATATGAATGTCAATATATTATAATCAAAACAAAACCTGATCTAAAAAATCAGGTTTTGTTTTGATATTTTAGTTTTTA
>JBDHUT010000052.1:0-3975 GCA_039809305.1 Minisyncoccia bacterium | reverse complement strand
TATTTTTTGCCACACTTTCAAGAGTTCGCGTGACGGTTGTGCCAACTGCAATTACGGGCATTTTTTTGTTTTTTGCATCGGAGATATTTTGAGCGCTTCTAAAATCTATTTCATACAGCTCTTTGTGCAGAGTTTTTGTTTGAAAATTTTTATCTGATATCGGGGCAAAAGTTCCCATTCCTACATGGAGTGTTACATATGTTTGTGCGATTCCGCCCTCTTCGAGCTTTCCAAGAAGATCTTTTGTAAAGTGAAGTGAAGCTGTTGGTGCCGCAATAGAGCCAAGTTTTTGGGCGTAAACAGTTTGGTACTTTGTCCGAGCTTCATCTTCATTTAGGTGTGAATGTATATAGTGCGGTAGCGGTGTCTCACCAAAACGGTGTAGATAGGTGTATAAGTCTTCTATTGGAAAACTAGGTTTACAATAAAAAATCTGTTCATCTTGTTGTACAACTTCAAAATACGCACCATCTGGAAAGAATATTTTTTGACCTTCTATTATTTTTCTGTCTACGATAATGGGAATGAGTGTGTCAGTATCTTTAAGTTCATTTGTAAGCACTAGGACCTCTATTTTTCCACCAGTCTCTTTTTTCAAATGAAGTCGCGCAGGAACTACTTTTGTATTATTTAAGACAAGTAAACTATGCTTTGGTAATATCTTTGGAAGATCTCGGACATATGCAAAGGTAACAGTATTTGTCTGTGTGTTGTAGACAAAGAGTCGCGCATCTTCCCTATTTTCTTTAGGTGTATCTGCGACGAGTTCTTTTGGAAGGTTGTAATCGTAGTTAATGCCCATATTTTTCTTGAAATAAAGCATATCAAATATAGTTAAAATGACATATCTGTAACTGTCACCGAATATGTCTATATATTGACTTTTATGATAAATATGATATAATTGTAAACAAGACTGAAGAGAGTCTTCAGTTAGGCCTTTGACAAGAAGGAGAGTTCAAAATGAGAAGTTTTACTGGCGTGGTTGCGATTTTCCTCCCCGTTTTTCTGGGGTGGTACATCGTGATGATGTTGTTCGGAGGGGTTACCATCCTTTCCACAGCTTTCGGCCTTACGGCCGGAGCGTTCCTGCTACAGTTCACCACGCTCAAGTCGTACACGTTCTCTTGTCCAGAGAACACTGCGTACTTGGCGGTCAACACGATCACCAAGGAGTTGTACGTCATCACCCAGGGGCTCTCGTTCAGGTTTCCTTGGGACAAGATTGATGACAGTAACAAGTTCTCTCTTGATCTCCGGAATGAAGATCTGAAGACGATCGGAGAGACGAGTGAGCGTGGGCAGGTTGCGGTCTCTATTCGACTGAGTTGGAGACCAGATGCTTCTAGTACCGAGCAGTTGACTAAGTTCAACGCGCTTGGAAAGCCTGAGGAGGCTCAGAAGAAGGTGGCAAGCGCCCTGCTTGCCGCTGTGCAAGCTGTTGTAAACCAAGTCACCCCACAGTTCAACCTCGATACAATCCGTACGTCTACAGCGGACGTGAAGGAAAGAGTTGTGCAGCTGTTGGGAATTGGCAATGGTCAATCTAACATGGAGAAACGATTCGGAGTTGAGGTTGATAACGTCGAGATCGGCGACGTCTCACCAACGGCCGAAACTCAGAAGGTTAACAACCTTCGGGTCAAGTTCCAAGTCTATGTGCAACAAGCATTGGAGATGACCCGGTTGATTCCGGGAATGCAGCCAAAGCAGGCTCTCGAAGCACTGCTTGCCGCTGACCCGGATTCCAACGCCTTGAAAGTCATGGGGAATGGGTTCGTATTCCCTGGCTTCGGTCAGGGTGGAAATGGAGGAGGTAATCCATGAGTACCAATGGTACCAACAAGTCGGAAGTCACGGATTGGCTTCCGAAAGAAATCTGGACGGTCCTGATCCTTAGTCTCCTGGTTTGGGTTGCAATGACCCTTACCAACGGGACCTCGCTGGAAAAAGAGATTCCTCGTGCCCAAGGGATCTTCTCTTCAGAGAAGGTGGAAGAAACCACCGAGGTTTATCGAAAGGTGGACGTTCAGCTTTCCGATGAGTGGAGTGAGAAGTTTTTCACGCTGGCCGATGAAAATCGCACAGTGTGGGAAGCTCCGGGACTGGAAGCTCGGACTGACACCAAGGAATTGGTGCTTTATCCTCCACTTGGCGACGGTCATTTGGGAGCTCACCGGTGGGTGCAGTTCCGGATGAGTGGTGGTGGTGGCAGAATAAAGACTTGCACGCATCCGAAAGGAACAACCTCGGCTGTGTGCAAATAATGTAAGCGCAAGGATGCACTTACAAGACAAATTAAAAGGCGGTCGCGCAAGCGACCGCCTTTCTTTTTGTTTCAATCCAGTTTAATTTTCCAGAATCTGCACATCACCAACTGTTTGTGCAATGATCCTCAAAATACCAACTGAAGCTATGAATATAAAGAGTCCAATAATTCCCCAGAACATGTGACGTTTACCAGTAGATGCTTTTTCTGGATTATTTCCTTGAGCAAGAAATTCTATGAGTCCCCAGAAAAAAACTACAAAGGAAACCGCTGCAAAAATAACAATAATTGGATTTATAATTACTTCAACAAACTTCCCTATTACCCCCTGTATAAAAGTGTCTGATTGTCCGTAAACTAACATTTATTTTCTAGTTGGTAGTACCTGGTCGTCCTGTGAACGGTCTGATATCTACTTCAGGTGTTCTGTCAAGATCACGCCCATCACCAATCCCAAGGTTTTGTTGAAGGAAAGAAATAATTCCCCAGATTGATACCATAACAAAGAGAATTAAAACTGAGTATACGAGATATTTTCTTGATTCCTCCGCTTTAGAGTCCTTATTGAAGAGGTATTGAATCAATGCCCAAAAGAATGCAAGAAGGGCAAGGGCAATAAGTACTGGTCCTAAGAACTGGATAACTCCGGCAAAAAAGTTAAGAATTTCTTGGAATAAATATCCAATTCGTTGCTGTCCAAATGCAATTGCAGGAAGTGCAAATACAAACGCTGATGCTAAAAGTCTTTTCATATTATATTTTTTGTACTCTTTTATTATCTCAAGAAAACGTTTAAAAGTATAGTGTTATCCACATTTTACTTTATAAGATCATTTATTTTGTTGGTAGTTTAGAAACCAGGAACAAAAGGATCAGTAGGAGTACACGGGTCACCTGGGGTTGCTATAGAACAAGGAAGTAAATTACCCGAACCCCCGTCACCGGCATCACAAGGAGTGTCCGGTTCTGCGATACTACAAGGAGGTAAATTTGCGTCACCACCACCTCCGCTACCAGTATCGAGTTGTGGAATCGCATTACGTATTCCAAATGCATCAGCAAGGATTCCTACCAATCCCCACACTGACACCATGACAAATAACGCAATGACACCCCAAAACAGATACCATTTTATTTCAGCTTTTTGAACAAGTTCATCCTTTTTTGCTAAAGCAACAATATTTCTCCAAAAAAAAGCAAGTAATGCAATCGCGACTAAAAGCGGAATGAAGTAATCGTTAACCAAGGCAAGTAGCCACTCGAGAACATCACCAAGATTTTGAAACTGTTCTGCTAGTGCGATTGTTGGTGTGAAAAGTATTAATACACTGAGTGTTTTTTTCATAATTCTTAGTTACCTACACCCTCTGTCAACTGACTAATTGTACCACTTAAAATAACAGAGAGTGTCTGTGCGCCAAGTATAATAAGTGCACCTATGAGAGTGTAAAAAAGGGCTTGTCTTGCGTCTGCGAGTTTGTTTGGATTTCCTCGTGCGGCTACAAAAAGAAAGCCTACCCACATAACAGCGAGAACTAAAAACGGAATAGCGATCTGAACAATTGCGCTTAAAATTGCAGCGAGAAGGTCTTGGATATTCTTCACTTTTAGAGGGTTTTTAATTGTAAGACTATCACTTTGACCTGGATCAGTTATTGGATCACCTTCTGTTCCGGGGTCGGTGATTTCTGCTAAGGCTGTATTTT
>JBDHUT010000051.1:0-4066 GCA_039809305.1 Minisyncoccia bacterium | reverse complement strand
GTCGAGTGCACTACGACTTCTAAACTCAGGATAATTAGCAAGAATAATTGCCGACATCACTGTAAAAATACCTACCGAAATAAGCATTTCGACAAGTGTAAAGCCTTTGTTTTTTTGTTTAAAAGAGATCATAGAGAAGCGATACTCCTAGTATATCGCTTTGCGTATATAAAAAGAATAGTGCAGACAGGATTATAAAAGGTCCGAAAGGAATCTCGGATTTGAAGCCATATCTAGCAGGTAAAAGATACGTGAGAATAATAGCGACGAGGGCCCCACCCCAAAACGAAAATAAGAAAGCGTTAATTCCCAAGGTAAAACCCAAAAGAAAGCCAACCCCGAGAAATAGTACCCCATCGGCAAAACCAATCCACTTCCCCTTCGACACAAGCCAAAGAAAAAATACAGGTAACGCTAAAATAAGCCCGGAAAAAATATCAAGTACACCTCTCTCACCTAAAAAGAACAAAATGAGAGTGTACAAAAAAGACACAGCGACAAATGCATAGAGAATAATACTTGGGAGAACTTTATGTTTAAGATCGTATACAAAAAGCACCACAAAAAACGAGCTTACAATTGCATACATTTTGAAAATAAGAGTTGTATCTAGGGTCATAGTAAAAAAAGAAAAAGATGCCACTTGAGCACTGAGTACAAAAAGTATTCCTGTTGCAAACTCTACAAGTGGGTACTGAAAAGAGACTTTGGACTGACACGCGCGACATCGACCTTTTTGCAACAAAAAGCTAACAAGTGGAATAAGTTCATACCAAGAAAGAGGCTTGTTGCAAGAAAAGCATCGCGAGCGCCCAGAGGTAATAGAAAACCCCGTATTGAGGCGGTAAATAACAACATTCAAAAAGCTGCCAAATATCGTACCAAGAATGAAAATGATTCCAAGGTTAATGAGATCCATATCTATAGTATAAAACAAAAACCACCATATTGGTGGTTTTTGTTTTAATTAGAAAATTAATTACAGCTCTTCGTGGGGACTGGATCAAAAGAACTCTTTATTTCACCCAAAAAACCAGTGGAATCAGTACAATATATTTCTCCAGTTGAAAGAGGATTTTGCGCATAAACAACCCACGCAGCAGAACTTGCTGAACATAATACGCCAAGATTAGCAGCACTGTTAATAGAGTTTAACATTTCCATTACTTTTGAATCACCACACATAAGCAACATATCAGACACAATCCAGCCCTGTGTGCGTATTGAACTAAACGTCGCTTTAACTTTCGCATCATTCGCACGAGCACGTGCCGTACTTAATGATGCAAGCACCACTGTTGCCAAAATACCAATGATTGCAATTACGACCAAGAGTTCGATTAAGGTGAAACCTTTGTTATAGTTAGCCATATAGATATTGTACTAAACAAAAACTCGGTGGTCACGCAAATTTATAAAAATAAAAACACCCTAATAAAATAGGGTGTTTTTATTTTTATATTACAAATTATTGACAAGTTACATCACCAGACACAAGTGCCGATGTTGTTTCAGCAGAAAATCCAGTTGAATCAGCGCAAAAGTGACGATTTGTCCCCGATAGAGGGCGCGAAATACCCCATCCATTTGCAGTATTTTGACAACTTGAACCAGAAGGATTGAGTCCGGCAGTAGCGAGTCCAGCACACACGCCTGAATAAGGACCACCATTTGCAATTATTTCAGCTTGCGCTCGTGCATTTGATACTTCAGCTTGTACTTTTGCATCATTTGCTCGTGATCGCGCGCTCCCGAGTGAAGCAAGTACCACGGTTGCCAAAATACCAATGATTGCAATTACGACCAAGAGTTCGATTAAGGTAAAACCTTTTTTAATTGAAGACATAGAAAATTAAACGTTTTTATTTATTGGCTACGTTTGTAGCATGTATACAGTATACCACCTACGTTACCTATGCCTAGCATTAAATACTGCCCGCAATGTTATAGATAGGAATAAGAACTGAAGTGAGAAGAAGTCCAACACCCACACCAAGCGCCACAATCATCACTGGCTCAATAAGACCAACAAGTGTGTCTACAGCTCCATCCACTTCACGTTTATAAAAATGTGCGAGATTTTTGAGAATGTATCCAAGTTCACCTGTTTCTTCACCAATTTTTGTCATTTGAATCATCAAGTTTGGCATTTCTTTATGTTTTGCAAACGCTTCAGAAATAAGAGCTCCACCCTTTACTGACTCAGTAGAACTGATGAGAACTTGTTCATAGACTTTGTTTTCCACCACTGCTCCAGTAATTTCAAGCGCTCGAACAATAGGAATACCTGAAGAAAGCATTGTGTCTAAGTTGTCAGCAATACGAGCAAGATAAAGCTTTTCGTAAATAGTTTTAATGTATGGAATTTCAAGCTTTAATGTATCCCAAATATTTTTGTCTGGATTGCGACCATTTTGCCAGTACAAATACGCAAAAACAAGAGCGATAAAAATAAGTACAAATACTCCATAACTAACGATAAAATCACTAATAGCAATAACGATACGTGTATATATTGGAATTTCCCCTCCTGACTCCTCAATAATTACAGAAAGCTTAGGAATAACAAGTGTCAACATCAAAACCATTACAATGATAAACGTCCCAATAACAAATGCAGGGTAAATAAGTGCATTTTTTGTTTTTGAAGAAAGTTCATATGAACGGTCGAGATATTCTGCGAGGTAGTTGAATGTTTGGTTAAGCTTTCCGGATTCTTCTCCGGCACGAACCATGTTTACATAAAATGAAGAGAAAACACGCGGGTGCTTAGCTAGTGCGTTTGAAATAGAAGATCCGCCCTGAAGGTCATCAGATACCTCTGTGAGAATTTTTCTTAATACAAGATTATCCATTTCTGACGACAGAAGCCTAAAAACTTTTAGAGCAGAAACACCTGCTTCAAAAAGTGTTGCGATTTGACGAGAAAGAATAACAACATCTTTTTGCTTTACACGATCAAAAAATTCAATATTTGAAAAAAGCCCTTTCTTTTGACCCTGTTCCTTAATATCAAGAATAATAAAACCACGGCGTTGCAAGGATGAAATTGCGACTTCTTTGTTAAGCGCATCAATAGTACCTTTTGCTTGCGAACCTGTATCATTTATTACTTTATAGTCAAAAATCATATTTTCAGGTTATTGTAAAAGGCGTTCGAGGGCATGTGGATCGGTAGAGTAACTGAACGCAGACTCAACTGTTATTTCTCCGCGACGAACAAGGTCTACTAAAGATCGATTGAGATCAATCATTCCCTGTTCAGATCCAGTTTCGATAACGAGATTAATTTCGTTTGTACGACGTTCACGAATAAGGTTTGCAACAGCGTTATTATTGATAAGAAGCTCATACGCAGGAATAAGACCGCCAGAAATACGCGGAATGAGGCGCTGTGAGAAAATACCAAGCAGTGAGCCAGCCAATTGCGTGCGAATTTGATCTTGTTGATCGCCTGGAAAAGCGTCGATAATACGATCTATCGTCTGAGAAGCAGAATTTGTATGCAAGGTTGAGAACACAAGGTGCCCTGTCTCAGCTGCCGTAACCGCCGTTGCGATTGTTTCCGCATTTCGCATTTCGCCAATTAAAATAACATCGACATCTTCACGAAAAACAGATTTTAGAGCTGATTGAAAATCTTTTGTATCGAGTCCAACCTCACGCTGATCGATAATAGATTTATCTTTGGTGTACACATATTCAATAGGGTCCTCAATAGTCACAATATGCTCTCTTCTGTTCTGATTGATAAGCATAATAAGTGCGGCAAGAGTTGTTGATTTTCCATGCCCCACTGGCCCAACAACCAAAAAGAATCCTTGGCGTTTTTCTGCAAATGTAGCTAAAATTGGCGGCAAGTTTAATTCTTCAAGAGTTTTAACTTTTGGCACAAGGCGCATTACAATACTTACAATTCCTTTCTGGAAAAAAGCATTGCCACGCAAACGTGTTCCTTGATATTCATATGAAAAATCTATTTCTTGAGTATCTAAAAACTTTTTTAACTTTTGATCATCAAGAAGTTCTCGAATAAAACCAACTGTGTCATCAGCAGATAGTTCTG
>JBDHUT010000050.1:0-4091 GCA_039809305.1 Minisyncoccia bacterium | reverse complement strand
AACGGTATTTTTTTGTGTCACCACAACATGTATTTCTCTTTCTTCTCCTGAAAACGGTGCGGTTGTTTTGATTTGTTTGACACCTACCCCACTTTTAACAACCTCACCATCTATTTCCCACTCAATAGTTGCGCTGTCTAATGGGATATTAAAACTGGAAACAGTCATTGTTACCTGCTCCTCTGGTTTATAGTTTTGAGGAATAACTTGAATTTCAAAAGATGGTTTTGTTTGTGCGTATGTTGTAGGCAAAAAAAGGGAAAAAATAAGAAAAAAACCTATTACAAAACTACTTATTTTCTGCTTCTGCATATTCTTGTTTGAGCTTCTTTAATGATAACACTTGTGACGGATCTGAGGTAATAATCTGATCTTCGGTATATGATGCAATGATTTTAATGGCAACATGTTTTAAACCAGCAAAAAAGATACCCTCACCTACACCAGATTCTAAAAGAAGGTATTTCTCTTCATCGGTAAGATTAAACGTTTGTTGCAAAAGGTCTATCGAAGTTGGGGATTGTTTTAAAAGAAGTTGTAGAGAGGAGTTAGTAAGAATTGGTTGACCATATGGAGAACGTAAGAAGTCGGCAACGTCTTGGGTAATAGTACACAGTCCTAAATAATACTTACGACCACGTTTTGCAAGTGAATACAAAAAGCTTGCTGTGTCATCACTTTTCATCATCCACCACGCTTCATCCACCACAAGGAGACGTTTACGAAGTTCACGGCGTACTGCGTTCCAAATATAGTGTGTAACAAGGTACATTGCCACCGGTTTAAGTTCGTCTTCAAGGTCACGCACTGAAAACACAACAAGTTTTTTGTTAATATCAACATTTGTTGGTTTGTTGATAAATCCAGACCAGGTTCCTTTTGTGTATTTTGTTATTTTTTGAAGCAAACTTTCTGAACCTTCGATTCCCGCAAGAACAAGTTCGAAGTCTGACATGAGTGGTGGCTCAATTGTTGCGAAATCAGAGTCGGGGGTGATGTCTTTAAGGGCGTATGTTTCGTTGATTGCCTGGTCGATAATTGCATCTTCTTCCGGGGTAAGTCCACCAAGCATGACGCGAAAAAGTCCAACTAGAGTAACAATATTAGCACGCAAAATATCTGCCGGTGATTCATCGGGACCTGCAACAGGAAGATCAAATGGATTGATGTGGTGATCTGAATTAAGAGAAAGGTTAAACACTCGCCCACCAACAGCTTCAGCGAGATACTCGTATTCACGTTCCGGGTCAATAATAATAACCTCAGTATCAAACATAAGTGTTCGTAGAATTTCGAGTTTTGTTGCGTATGATTTTCCTGATCCAGATTTGGCAAAAATAATAGAGTTATAGTTTTCGAGCGAAAAACGATCGAATAAAATAAGACTATTATTGTGACGATTTACTCCATACAAAATCCCACGATCTGAAGTAAGGTCAAATGAGATAAAAGGAAAAATAGAAGAAAGGGGTGATGTGTTGAGTTTTGTGTGTACAGAAAGAAGGTCTTGGCAGGTAGGTAAAACACTTTTGAAACCTTGTTCTTGTTGAAAAAGGGCTGGTTTTACATAAATAAGTTTTGCTTCAAGGATAGATTTAATTTCAGACTCAACCTTATCAAGCTCTGCTGTATTGGAACCATATAAAGTAATATATACACCAACGTCGAAGATTTTTTCTTGTGCTTGAATGAGGTTGTCACGGAGCGCCTCTAAGTCTCTATAAGCAATATCAAGTTGTGGGTCACGTACGAGTCCTTTTTGCTCACGCACATAGATCTGACTCTCTACCTCAGCAACCTTCTTCTGGAAGGTTTTAAGCATTTCAGCTGTATCAATAGGGTGAATGAAAATAGAAATATCAAATACCTTATCGAGGTTGATAATTGGAGAGAACCAATTATCATTTAAAAAGCGGGGGTACGAAATAACAAAAAAAGTTCGAGCAATTTTGTCACCTAAATTAAGTTCTCGTGACTTTATTTCAACAGCAGAAGGAGCTAAAATATCCTTTAACTCCAATGCCGCAGCCTCGTAAATTTCATTTGGAAGAACAGGAGAAATAGAGACGTCATTCTTTTTTGGTTTTAAAAAATCAAATAATCCCATAATTATAGTTTTGTTTGCATTATCGGCTTCTCTGTTTCTCCTGGGTTGAAGAGCTTATAAAATAGTTCAATAATTTCTTCTGTTCCAAGTCGTGCAGTACGTACACCAATACGTGTGAGACCTTGTTCAACGGTTGATATTCTTTGTTCGAGTTGGGATCGGTTTTCTTCAAAAAAAGCAACATCTTCGGTTGATTGAATAGGTCCCGTCCTATTCTTACTTTTAATAAGTTCCAAAGGGGATCCTGTTTTAGTAAGTGGTGCAAGATATGGGACTACAACAAAAAATGACTTTGTCATAATATTTGTTGAATCAGTAAATGTCCTTATAAATTCTATATATTCTTTGATTTGTGTTTTTAAAAGGTCGCCGATTACGTTTTTTGACCTGTTTTCAAGAAGGTTTATGTAAGGGCGAATATCTAGACGTCGTGACTGAACAACGATTTGAGTTTCAAAATCAAGGGAATTAAGATAGTTTTGAAATTGAAGAAGAATAGCTTGCTGTTCATCTTGTGATTTAAGAGAGAGGTTTACAGATGACGCTATTAAAATCGCACGCAACTCACCACTAGGAAGTATAATTACCCCATCTTTTATTTCTTTTATTGGAACAAATAATTGCGTAGGTGAAGATACTGGCACCTATATAGTATAGCAAAACTTACGCTACAAATCCTTTTTCTTTGTTTGGACATCAAGACCCCAGGTAAGCTCTTTTAATTTACTTTCGCTTAATGTTGGCAATCCGAGACTGATTCCTTGGTTTTGTTGCTGACTTGGAAGAGTTGTATTTTTCTTTTGTATTGGTTTTTGTACTTTTTTCCACAAATACAACTTACGTCCAATATAAAACATAAAAGCGTCTTCAAGGGTGGCAAGAAGGGTTTTGTTGTTTATTTTATAAAATGCAAAAGCGGCCCCTATCGCCCCACTTAAAATAACAAGGAAGAACTTTACCCCACCCCAAATAGGTAATTGATAAAAAATAAAAGCCGCACCAAGTCCCCCTACAATAAACAAAAATTGGCGAAATGTAAGCGGTCCTACAATTTTATCTTCTATTTCAATGAATTGCGGTACTTGAAACTGCATAGTCTCCTCTTAGTATACCACCCCTATTCAGGTATTTCTCTGTATGGATCGATTGCGTATTTCTTCGATATTGTTTCTTGTGGTTGTTGCGGAGCTTTACTTATAAAACTTTCTTTTTGTTCTTTTTGTATTTCTTGAGATAAAAGAGATGCACCACTCGGAGTACCTCCTTGTGAGCGCAAGTCTATTACGAGCTCATCTTTTTTTTGTTGAGAAATAGTTTTCAGAACTTCTTTAGGAAGAAATGATATCTTTTTTATATCAACCTTCTTCTCCCTTTGGGTTACAGGTGAACTTGATCCAAAACCTTTTTTTTGTATTAAGAAGTTTTTAAGTTCAAGATCGTCGTCGTAGGAAATATCGAGCGTCCCCTCTTCGGCGATTTGTTTTTGAATTGGTTTAAAAATCTGAGTGTTGAGTGCGCTTACAATTGCGTTTATTTCAGAAAGTGGCTTGTCGAGCATTGCAGTAAGGTGAGGTACTAAATCACGTGAGAGGATTTCCCCTTTTAAATAACGTTCTACTTCGTGTGCAACAATCCCTTTTTCATCTACATGAAGATTAAATGATTCAAGTGTTTGAAGGAGTTTTGATTGTACAACTTCGGGGTTACGAGGAATTGTGTTTTGTTGGTGGTTTACGGTAATAGGAGGTTGTTCCAACACATCAATCATTTGACCATCTTCTTGGTTTACAGGGTACTTATCTAACTCTTCCAAACCTTCTTCTCCAAGTATTTCAAGAAACTCTAAGAAAAAGCGAGAAGACTCTACTTCATTTAAATTACAGAAAGTTTCTATCTCAGCCATCATTTCTTCCGTTGATATTTCCCCATAGATACATTGGTTAATAAGATCAGAAACTTTTGCAATTTTATCAGACGTATCTTT
>JBDHUT010000049.1:0-4138 GCA_039809305.1 Minisyncoccia bacterium | reverse complement strand
CATAGGAGTGAATGTGTAGCGAATAAATCCAGCTTTTTCCTCTTTCTTTGCAAGTTGTGTTATGACAACGACATGCATTGTTTCATTATCTTGTGCTATTTGAGAAAAGGTAGCGACGTTTGAAAACTTAAGAGCTTTCTCTTCATTTGTATAAAAGAGTGTTAGAAAGGTATAGGCCGCTGAGGTCCAGGAGTGATAGGGGACACGTGCGATCACTTCTACAGCACGAAATTTCAAATATGATGGTTCTTTTCCGTAAACAAAGTTTCCACACCAAACGAGTAGTTTTCCGAGTAGGTGAGGAAACAAACTTGTTTTGTAGCCATCGTACTGTTTTTTGTATTCAGTCAAAAAAGAGTCATCATTAAGTTTTTTATTCAGAATCTCAAGTTCTGTATGTGCTTTTCGATATAGCATAAAAAGGTTTTGTTATTGGAGAACACCTTCGTGTTTTAAGAGCCATTCTTTTTTGTCTAGACCTCCAGAGTAGCCACCGAGTGACCCGTCGCTTGTCAGTACTCGATGGCACGGAATAATAAGACAAACAGGGTTTGCACCAATCGCGGTACCAACACTACGGACCGCTTTTTCATCGCCAACTTTTTTGGCAATATCTTTATATCTCGCCACTCGCCCAGACTTTATTTTGCCAACAGCGTTCCAAACGGCGATTTGATTTTTTGTACCGGTGACAGCTACGGGAATATTTTGAAGTGAATATTTTGAATCTTTGAAATATTTTTTGAAGTCCTGATCGTAAGTTCCTTTTTTAACCTGTTTTACTTTGTACGATTCAAGATGTTTCTCGAGGTATTTTTCTACGAGCGTTGCTTGGATATCAAAAAAGACCCCGTAAACCTTTTTATCTTCACCGTAGAGGTAGGTAAGTGGTCCTATAGGTGATTGAAGTGTTGACGAATAAAGTGTCATGTTTGTATTTTATAGCAAGAATGTTTACATTGTCACTACTTGGCGAGAAATAAGTCGTTTGTACGGCTCGCAATCTTTTGCAAGTTCTTCATGAGTGCCTACACCTGCAACTTTTCCATGATCCATAACAATGATTTGATCGGCATCACGGACGGTAGAGAGCCGGTGGGCGATAATGATGCCAGTACGACCCTTAAGAGCGTCTTTCATCGCGTCGTGGATGAGCGCTTCATTTTCAGCATCGAGACTACTTGTTGCTTCGTCGAATATGAGAATAGAAGGATTCTTAATTAAGGCTCGAGCGATCCCAACACGTTGACGTTCGCCACCTGAGAGCTTCACACCTTTTTCGCCAATAATTGTATCGTAGCCGTTTTCCAAACGATCAAAGAACTGATCGATTCGTGCTAACTTTGCAACACGATCCAAATCTTTTTCCACTTCAATTTTCTTTTCTTCTGGAACCCCAAATAAGATGTTGTATTTAAGTGATTTGTCGAAAAGCTCAACATGTTGTTCTACATAGCCAATATTTCTGCGGTAGTCATTAATATCAATATCTTTAAGATTTACACCATCTATTTCAATTGAACCAGAATTTGGATCAAATGCACGTAAAAGAAGTTGAATGATAGTGGTTTTGCCAGCACCAGAGTGGCCAACGAGGGCGTAAGTTTTACCAGAACTAAGAGTAAGAGAAATAGAATCGAGTGTATTTTTTGTGTTTAGTTCAGGTTCAAGAGAAGGGTATTTAAAACTCACAGAATTTAATTTAATTGAGTCAAATTTTTTATTAAGTTTTTCCAATCCTATACTTTCGATATGGAGCGGTGCTTCATGTAATAACTTAAAAAACGCACTAATGTGTGTAGTTTGGATAAGTATTCTTCTGAAGTAGCCGTTTATTTCTCCTAATCTGTTAAAACACATATTTGCCCAAAATATAACAGCAACCATTGCTCCCGCTGTTATATTCCCTTGAAATACAAGAAAAAGTGCAAAAGCAATAAGTCCTATTTTTGTTATACCAGTAAAAATATTACGACTCTGCATTACGTGAACATTTTGCATCCATATTTTTTTACTTCTATCTGCCTGCAAATCCCACGTCTTAAGTAATTCAGTTGTAATCTCTGTCTCTGAACCGCTACTTTTTATCAGGGACACATTTCTTAAAAGCTCAGAATTTTGTTTATTTATATCGTCCCATATGTCGTTATTTGCTTTTACCTTTTTATAAAATTGAGGAGTCCATAAACCAATAACGATAAGTGGTATAAAAAGTGTGGCAACTACATAAAAGCCTAAATAAATATGAGTAAAAAATAAAAAAATAATAGAAATACTGATATTTAAAATAAGTGGAATTATTTCCTGAAACACCATATACATGTTTGCTTCGATAGCACTTTCTCCTTTGGCAATTATTGTTTGTTTTAGTCCTGAATTTTTTAGCAGAGATTGACCCATGGGAATAGAACGTAATTTTTCATATGTTTTTTGTCTCATTACATATGGAACGTCGTAATTAACCCTTTTGACTTCGTAGATTGTTTGTATGTAAGCAAGAATAATTTTACTTAGCTCGATAACCGCAAGAAGAAGAATGCTCCAAAAAAGAATCTGAAAGTTAGTTTCTGTAAGTAATTGGTCAATTATCTTGCCTGTAATATAAGGAAAAGATGCGTTTGCTATCTGGACACATGTTGTAAAAAAAAGTAATGTTGCAATTTGTTTTTTAAACAAAGAGATATACTCCAAATTTGAAGATAAGAAGTTTTTCATAGTAGGTAAATCCTAACACATAATATAAATATGTGTTTAGAGATTAAAAATAGAGAGACTAACTTGCGTGCAGGGCGAGATAAATATCTTCAAGTGCGCGTACAGCATCACCGGCTGCAATGTTGTTTTGGTGGTAGAGGACATCGGTGCAGTCTCCGGCTGCCCAAATACCAGGTACAGATGTTTTTTGTGTGCGAGGATCAATTTTGATTTGCCCACCCTCTGTTATATCAACAACATCTTTTACAAGATCTGTTGCGGGGATTTGGCCAATTTCTACAAATATGCCTCCGCAGTCGATTTTTGTGATTTCGCCAGACTGAGCATCTTTATAAGAAAGTCCTGTTACAAATTTTTCACCATGAACTTCTGTTGGAATGGCATTTTTGATGATCCGAAGATTTGGATGTTTCGAGAGCTTTTCGACTGTTATAGCATCTGCTTTAAATGTTTCTCCTCTATTGAGCAGGGTAACACTTTTACAGTAGGCAAGGAGTTGTGCTGCTGATTCGAAGCCTGCATTTCCACCTCCAACAACAACTACATCCATACCGGAGAAGAGGGGACCGTCACATGATGCACAATAAACAACACCTTTATGTTCAAAAGTATCACTTCCCGGTATTCCAAGTTTTCGTCTCGCACTTCCTGTGGCTATGAGTATTGTCTTGGAAGTAAGAACTTTTCCCGATTCAAGCGCTACAGAAAAACCATCAGACACTTTCTCTACTTTTGTGGCAAAGAATCCTTCTTCTAAAGTAAGGTATTCACCCTTATATTCATAGACATGCTTCTTGAAGCTCTCTGCCAGCTCATTGCCGTCAATATGAGGAGTGCCTATCCAGTTTTGGATATCAGACGACACAATAGATTGGCCACCCCATTCTTTAATAACCATCGCAGTTTTGAGTTGTTTTCGTGCTGCGTAGACCGCTGCTGCAGTACCTGCAGGACCACCACCAATAACAATAAGATCAAACATAAAAAAGTTTGTTAGTTTGGTAATAATAGCAGAGAAAATTACTTTCGTCGTCGGAGGAAAGCTGGTACCGCACCCCAGTCATCAGTATCTTCGTCGATAACATTTACAATATCAGTAGCTTGAGGTTTTTGTGAGGCCATTGATGTTGTTTGAGGGTTCGTGCTCACTACAGTATCTTTTTTTGTCTCTATATCAGCAACAGGAAGAACATTATTTATTTCTCGTCGTTCTGACTCAACAACAGGAGCTCTGTTGATTGGACGCTCCATTGAAGACTGAATTTGAGATGCGTTCATGTTACCACCAAAAAGCGGGGTTGTGCGTTTGTTGTTTGTGACAGTCGGGAAGCCTGTTGCGATAACTGTAACCTTAACCTCATCTTTTTTAAGAGTATCATCTTTAAATGCTCCAAAGATAATCTTTGCATCTTTATCTACAGAC
>JBDHUT010000048.1:0-4177 GCA_039809305.1 Minisyncoccia bacterium | reverse complement strand
GTGGGAAATAGATGGTGAGGTTGTTAAAAGTGGGGTAGGTGTCAAACAAATCAAAACAACCGCACCGTTTTCAGGAGAAGAAAGAGAAATACATGTTGTGGTGACACAAAAAAATACCGTTGCTGAAAAAACTATTACGTTGCGACCAGAAACGATTGAGTTATATGTTGAGTCATTAGATGGTTATACACCAGCTTGGTATCAAGGAAGGTCTCAAATAGCAGAAGAAAGTGTTGTTAAGGTTATCGCTGTTCCAGACTCGTTTAATGCGATTGGCGCCGATACAACAAGAATATATTCTTGGTCTAAAGATAATTTTAAAGACGCAAGTCAATCCGGAAGAGGACGACAAGCATTTGTTACAAAACTCAGTCCATTTGTAAACAGTGAAGATATTAATGTTGAGGTTGGAGGAACTTCTGAAAGAGTAACTTTGGTGCCACAAAAAACAAGTTTATCTATTTATGAATACTCACCCCTTGTAGGAACTCGTTTTGAGAAAGAACTCACAGGAAATCTTAGCCTCACCAAAGAAGATGTTACTTTTGAAGCTATTCCTTGGTTTTTTTCTGCAGCAAACAGAAATAGTAGTGCTATAAGCATGAGTTGGACCGTCAACGGACTTCCTACACGAGTACAAGGAAATCGATCCCTTCTTAATTTAAGAAAAGGAACAACACAAAAAGGCCGAGCTGAGATCGGGGTATCTGTTAAACATAAAGAAAGAACTCTTCAATCAGATAGGGCTACTTTAAATATTGATTTATAGTATGAAAAAATTATTTATTATAATCGCACTCTTTTTTCTTCCTCTCTTCACAACAGCTCAAACACCGTCACGCTCCGGCATTACAGTGGAAACGAAAGATGCAACTCTTGGTCAAATAGCGGCTAATCTTGAAGGTTATTTGAGTGACTATAGACCACTAGCACAAGGTGACGCAATTCAAGTATGGTTTCGAGTTAGAAAAAAAGGTGACGCTTCGTGGGGCGCTGCTGGTGGCTCTGTAAAACAGGGCAACTTTAGTCCAACTTTCGCATATGCCTATACTGGAGCTTTTACGGGTGTGGGTTGCGAACAATTAGAATATCAGGCTGTCGCACAATATCGAAGCGTGCTCAGATCAACGTATCAAAACCCACCAGAGTATAGGTCCGACATAGGTACATTTAACTTAACAGTAATCAGTAATAGACCTAATGCCCCACTCGCGCTTGGCGAGATAAAACTACTTGAAGGAACGGGGGACTGTGAGGAAGAACCGCCGGAAGACACCGGGCCAAGCACGACAGGGGGTAGTACAAACCCGACAACTGAAGGTGATAATAAATATGTATTTTTAACACCTCTACCTTTCAATGATGGTTTAAATCCACAAGAGTCAGTTATTATTGGCGCAACAGGAGAAGAGGGGGTTTTAGGAATACTTCAAAGAATCTTTACATTAATGCTTGTTGCAGCTGTGGTGCTTGCTGTAGTGTTTTTGATCATTGGTGGTGCACGGTATGCCACAGGTGACACCTTAGGTGGAGTACAAGGTGGGCGACAAATAATAACCAACGCCGTCACAGGACTTCTTTTTGCACTTCTGGCATGGCTTTTGCTTAATGTTATAAATCCAGACCTGTTGCGCTTTACTCTTGTTATTCCAAACGTTGGTAGTAAACTAACACAAGGAACAGGTGATACTGTTGGTACAAATGGAGATAGTCCGTGCGCAGGCCTCACCAATGAAGAGTGTTTTGATAAAATTGCTGAGGATGAACAAAATGTACGTGACAGGTTTGACGCTGAGGAAATTAAGGTTGTGGGTACCAGTTCCGGCGAAAGACCTTGTGAGGCTTTTGAAGAGTCGGGGTGTACGATGGTTGGTCTGTTAAGTAATTCTATGATTACTAAATTAATTGAAGTGAAGCGTGATTGTGTGGCCGCAAACCCTGATTGTAAAATGCAAATCACAGGTGGAACAGAGTACTGGAATCACGGAAGACCCCCTGAGTACAATGGAAATCATAAAAGATTTGTTGCTGTTGACCTGCAATTGACAGAAAATGAATACGCACCCCTTAAGAACTTCATTGAAGGAAAAACAAAAATTGCAAATCCTTTTAATCTTTGTGTGGACACTTATAGTTATAAAGGGTTACGTTTTTGCAATGAAAGTAGAAATCATTGGCACGTAGACTTATCGGCAGGGTCTGGGGGTGGAGGTTCAACAAATGGTGGATTAATAAAATTTGAAAATATTGGTAAAAACAACCTTGGTGTTTGGGGTAAAGCAAGTAGACAACCCATAACACCAAGTGATGTAGATACACTTGTAACCAGTGCACGAAGTAAAAGTTGGTATCCGGAAGTACAAAGAATTGCTGGTTCTAATGCAAAAATACTCACCGCAATTATTATGGTTGAATCGTCAGGTGATCCAGATAAAGTACGTACCGAACCCGATGGAAGAAAATCTTGTGGTTTAGGTCAACTTCTTACAGATACAGCAAAAAGTCTTGATTCAAGTTTAAGAAACAAATCTGTGGACGAAATTTGTACAGCCTTAAAAGATCCTAATTACAATATCCGTCTTTCTAATCAGCACTACAGATCACTCACTGGTGACTTTAAAACAAAAGTCGCTGCTTATAACGGTGGGTCTGGCAACGAAGGTGCAACAGGTCAGAGTCAAGACTGCGAAGGTTTAATGCGTTTTGAATGCCCTTGGGAAGAAGAGGGGTGTTATGATCCATCGAGACCAAACGATCAACCAACCAACACTTCGTGCAAAGTAAATACTGGTTATGAAGTAACGCGTTTTTATGTTGATAAAGTAAAAAAAATATCAGATGAGTTATAATATATAGATGAAAAAATCCTGGTTTGTTACGATTGTTATATTTCTCACATTATTACTTCTTGGGATTGGTTTGTATTTTTTCTTCCCTTCATTCAAGAAAATTACAGACACAATAATTCCAGGTGATAGTTCGCTTTTTGGCACAATCAGTGACACCGACTCGAATAATAACAATCAAAACAATACCAACACAGGATCAAGTACTCCAGTTACCGAAACCCCGGAAACACCTGTCGAAGAAGAAATTGGATATAAGGCCTTTAAAATCGGAGACTATTCAGTGTCTTCAGTCCAGCCACTTGATTTTAAAACAGGGACATCAAGCACAAGCACACTCCTTGTGAGTGTTGGTAAAGGTTCTGGTGTGGTACGACTCTATGATCCACAAACAGAAGTGACATCTATAATTGGTAGCATTTCTGTTCCAAATATAATCACATCTGAATTTACTCAAGATGGTACATATGTTGTTGTACAATCACAAGAAGTGGACACTGTAAGAACAGTTGTTTTAAAAAGTACACCTCGTACACCAACAGAAGAACGTTTTTTCAGTCCTGTGTATAGTAGTTCAAATGTGACTAACTTTTTTGTAGAAAAAAACACAATTTATTTTATTGAAAAAACCAAAAGCGGGTCTGAACTCTATGAATATATACCGAGTACAAATAAAAGAACTTTGCTTTATAGAGGTTTATTTAGTGATATTTATGGGTATGCGCGGGGGACGGATGTATTTATAGGAACAAAACCAGCAGCAAATACACAGGGTTTCATTTTTAAAATTAACAAAGAGCTTGGTTTGTTAGAAAAAATTGTTTCAGGAAATGCTTTGGTAGGAATTCCATCATTAAATGGGGATATTATCTTAACTGCAGAATATTTTAGAAACGGATCCCAAACAAACCTAATTAATGTAAACTCAAAAGAACCTATTTCTGTGGCTATAAACACATTCAAAGAAAAGTGTGTTCCAAAAACAAGCACTAGAACTTTTATATTTTGTGGTGCTACACGGTCACTTGGAGAAAACTTTCCTGATAAATGGTATATGGGAAAAGCAAGCCTTAGTGATGAGCTTTATTTAATAGATTCTGAAAGTGGCTCGTTAAGCACCCTTACTGTAACAGATGAATCAGTTGATGTTATTCACCCACAGTCATCACAGTATTCTGGAATAATAACCTTTATAAACAAGAAAAACTCAAACCCTTGGATTATTATGCTCAAGTAAAAATAAAAAGTTTCATTCTTGGAACTTTTTATTTTTACTAATTTTTCTTATTCTTATTTTGTACAAACTTTTCTTGTGCGATTGAAAAAAGACT
>JBDHUT010000047.1:0-4187 GCA_039809305.1 Minisyncoccia bacterium | reverse complement strand
CCTGTTCCGCTAATGCAATATGAAGCACGGTTGCTTGCTTATTCTGCATAGATTCCGCCACATCTTGTTCGAATGTGCGTACTTGTGGAATGTTTGGAGAATTTGGGGGCATGTTTTTTCTACCTTTATTATACAAGGCGTTTTGCTTTTTTTACAGGTTGAGCTTTCTTTTGAGGGTGTTTAGCTGACTGTTGTTGTGATGCTTGTTTGTGAGGAATTTGTTTTGTTTCAGGTACGTGTTCTTTACGACTTTCTTCTCGATGATGAGTTTGAGCCTGACCCCTTCCCCTGTACCCAATAAGGGCATCTTCTAAGTGTTGAGAAAGGTCAGTAAATTCTTCAGTCACTTCTTTTAGTTTTGTAGATGATGATTGTCCAAAAGAAACAACTTCCACCTGTACACCTTCATTAAATTTTAAGTACTCAACAAGTGGTACAAAGTCACCGTCTCCTGTTATAAGGATCACAGTGTCGAGCTTTGGTGCCATTCGTATTGCATCTACTGCAAGTCCAACATCCCAATCTCCTTTCTTTGCACCGCTATAAAAAACTTGTAAATCTTTTGTTTTTGTCTCAATACCTCGTTTTGCTAGAGCTTCAAAAAAACCCTGCTCTTCACCCGACTCTGTAGAGATAACATACGCTATAGCTCGAATTAAATGTCGTCCTGCAACTGCAGTCTCGACTACGTTTCCGAAATTTACTTTGCATCCAAAAAGATGTTTTGCTGTGTGGTAAATGTTTTGCGTGTCTATAAAAACGCCGACACGCTGACTTTTATGTTTGATTACTGCCATATTAAAATATATGTACGGAATGATACCGTACGTTACTTATAAGTATACTACCTTCTGTGTTTTCCTATTGTTCTAAAGAATAAAACTCGCGTAATGCGAGTTTTATTCTTATTTAAGACCAAGTTTTTTTACAAGTGCCGCGTATCGTGAAGGGAGATTTTTCTCAAGATACTTGAGGTGTGTTCGGCGGTCGGCAACCATGCCAATAAGTCCACGACGTGAATGTTTGTCACCTTTATGATCTTTAAGGTGTTTTGTAAGTTCCTCAATTTTCTTTGAGAGGATTGCAATTTGCACCTCTGAAGAACCGGTATCTTTATCGTGTACCTGGGTTGATTTGATCGCTGTTGTTTTTTTTCGCTTGGTTAACATAGAAACGAATAACGCTTAAAAAAGCGTTTCATAAGAAGATAATATCACACTTTACTTACTTTTGCAAGCGTGCTGGAGGTACTCCCTTAAGACTTCTCAGACATGTTTTATTGTGCGACACTTAGTGGGTATATATGGATCTTCAGACACTCAAGCGACACTTTTTAGAATATGTTGAAATCGAACGTGGTCGTAGTTTGAAAACGGTTCAAAACTACGAACACTATATCAATCGTTTTCTTGAGTTTCTAAAATCAAATTCTCTGTCTTCCATTACTGACGACTCAATGCGTGAGTTCCGTCTATATCTTAACCGCCTTGATCGCCCTACCCCAGTTGGACGTCCAAAAGAAACACTCAAAAAAAAGACACAAAATTATCATTTAATCGCAATACGAAGTTTTCTGAAATATATTCGCAAGCGAGGATTTGAAGTATACGCACCAGAACGCATCGAGCTTGCAAAGGTACCAGAACGCAGCCTCGATCTTATTTCCCATGATGAGCTTGTGCGATTGATAGCTGCTCCACTGCAAGAAAAAAATGAATTACGAAGATTACGAGACACTGCACTTTTTCACCTTTTCTTTTCTACTGGGTTGCGTGTTTCAGAGTTGTGTAGCTTGGATAGAACTATTGATCTCAAACAAGATGAAGTTTCTGTGCGAGGAAAAGGTGAAAAGATTCGTGTAGTTTTTTTGACCGATGATGCAAAACAAGCAGTAAAAGAATATCTCGCAAAAAGAGTTGATGTTGACCCAGGACTTTTTATTCAACTTGGACCTGGTGCAAAACAAACACAAACTCTCAAACTCACACCCCTAATTATTTAGCGTATTGTAAAAGATTATGCAACCAAAGCTGGGATTTTAAAAAAAGTTACTCCCCACGTCCTTCGTCACACCTTTGCTACAGACCTTCTTTTTAATGGAGCGGACTTACGTGCGGTGCAAATGATGCTTGGCCATGCAAATATTAGCACGACGCAAATCTATACTCATATTACAGACAAACAACTTCGTGATGTGCACAAAAAGTTTCATAGTGGAAATAAATAACTTGAGTCTAACGCTCATTTTATGGTAGGAATTGACACATGGTTTTGAAAGTCGGGATGGTCCTGACTATCCGAAAGGAGAAAGGCCGTGGAGTTCTTTTTGTTTATGCTCACTTTACTTGGGGTTGCGGTGTTTCATAGCCGTAATCTTGAAGTTGCTGTTGGTGGGATGCTCTGTATCATCGCTTACAAGGTTGGCTTTACTAACTTCTCGTTCATGGCGCACATGTCTCATGAATGGGTTGTGCTTGCAAACCTTTTTGGACTCCTTACAGGATTTGCGATTCTTGCAGATCACTTTGAGAAGTCCGGAATACCAGAAGTGCTCCCTAATCATCTGCCAGACTCATGGTGGGGAGGGTTTGCACTTTTAGCAATTGTGTTTGTGATGTCGGCGTTCCTCGACAATATTGCTGCAGCGATGATCGGGGGTACTATGGCGCTTGTGCTATACCAGCATAAGGTTCACATCGGGTTCGTTGCCGCGATTGTCGCAGCGAGTAACGCTGGCGGCTCTGGTTCGGTCATCGGTGACACAACTACAACCATGATGTGGATCGCGGGAAAGTCACCGTTTGAAGTGTTGCATGCCTACATCGCAGCGGTGCCGGCATTTCTCTTCTTCGGCTACTTTGCCGCAAAGCAGCAGCATAGGTATCAGCCGATCATGAAAGATAATCCAGTAGGTGCCCACATCACTTGGATGCGACTCGTAACTGTCCTTGTGATTTTGGTTTCTGCTGTGGGGGTGAATGTGTGGTTCAACACACATAATCCTGGGCTGATGAATCAGCTCCCTGTCATGGGTATCGCAGTTTGGGTGGCGATTTTCATGATGATGGGTGTCACCAAGCCGACGTGGAATATTCTTCCAAATGCTGCCAAGGGAAGTGTGTTCCTTCTTTCACTCGTGATGTGCGCCTCGATGATGCCGGTCGAAAAACTGTCGGCTGCATCGTGGCAGACCGTGTTTGGGCTCGGGTTTGTGAGTGCGGTGTTCGACAATATTCCACTCACTGCTCTTGCACTCAAACAAGGAGGATATGACTGGGGCGCACTCGCATTTGCTGTTGGCTTTGGGGGATCTATGATCTGGTTTGGATCTTCCGCCGGTGTCGCGATCTCAAACATATTTCCAGATGCAAAATCTGTTTGGGTTTGGGTCAAGAACGGCTGGCATGTGGTTGTTGGGTATGTGATCGGATTTGCACTCCTGATTACAACCTATGGTTGGCATCCCACTTGAAAAGTAAAAAGGAGGATACAAAACGAAACGCCGGGCAGAGTGCTCGGCGTTTTTTAATTGACACCTATTTTGTTTTGTGGAAGTAATAAAGGTGGTTGCATAGAGCATAGTGTTCTATGAACCAAAAAGGAGAGTTCTGATGAAAGTCATTGTCATTTTGTTTTTGCTCGTGTTCATGGCCTTTGTTGGGTATCGCGTTTGGCAGAAAAAAGCTAAATACGATCCGTTGACAGATGCACGGGCTGTAGGAGAGCGGGTGCGACAAGAGCAAGACGCTCGCGAAACCCTTTCCAGAGCCTGGGCACACCTCTGCAGGAAACATGGTGTTCGACCGGAATCAGCGCCTCCTGACAACCGTGAGTTCGACGCAGCGCGCCAGGATCTGGTCTATGCCGCATGTGGTGTATGGCGTGATCCTTTGGTGATCGACGCAGTTGCATCGCGGTTGCCGGGATTGTTCAAGAACTGGCAGCTTGGAGCTGTCTGATTTTTGCCACCTGGCGCGAATGCGCGCTGGGTGGCTTTTCTTTTGGTACACTTAATATACACATGAATATTATTTCTTGGAACGTAAATGGAATTCGGGCAGTAGAAAAAAAGGGTTCGTTTCAGAAACTTTTTAATCTGTCGCCAGATATTGTGTGTTTGCAAGAAACAAAAGCGCATAAGGAGCAACTTTCAGATAATCTTGTTTCCCCTCTCGGCTACAAAAGCT
>JBDHUT010000046.1:0-4291 GCA_039809305.1 Minisyncoccia bacterium | reverse complement strand
AATAATCAGGGTTACGTCCTCCGCCAATATCTACAATCTTGCCTCCAAGATTTTTTGTTCGAAAAGACTCGTTCATTAATGCCCGAGTAAGAGAGTGCCCTTTCCAGATTTGTTTTAATACATTAATGATCATAACAAAGTATTATCTTTTGCTAAAATAAAAAAGTGGTGATATTGATTTTCGAAAGGTACGAAATGCTTTGTAACTATTGCATACTTTTTGAGTATAGATAGTATTTTTTTTTACTTCATAATCCTTTTTACCTATTTCAAAATAATGCTCACCATTCCATACGTGTTTTGGATGGTAAGGAAATTTGAAAGACCATTTTAGTCGCTTAAAAAATGGGATTTTTAAAGAAAACTCAAAAGAAGGACCAAAATGAGGCAAACTTATAACCACAGCCTTGTTTGCAACTCGTACTAATTCTTGTATTGCGTTTTCGAATAATTCAAAAGGTATATGCTCGAGCACCTCAAAGGCACACACAACGTCAAAATCACCATCTTTAAATGGCATCTCAGTTACGTTCCCTACAATATCTGGATTGAGGTCTTCCGCAATATCAAAAGATGTGTACATTACTAATGAGTTATTTTTGATGTAATTAGCAAATACACGATCACCAACACCAACTTCTAATATTGTTTTTGGATTCCAGTTTAAAACTTCCTGTAGCTGATGGTAATAACTTACAAAACGTCCTGGGTATGCATACCCAGAAAAAGTATAGTGGTCCTTATCTACTTGTTTCATATATCTTTTTTAGTATAGCTTGAATTAACCCAACAAGTGAGAAATTATTTTCAACATATTCCCGAGACCTTTTTCTTAAATTCAGAATATGTCCTGGATCACCCTTCACTAAGACGTTGATATTTTCTGCTACTTCAATTGGCGTTTTTACACAAAGAGTCTTGTTAAGATTTTCTAAAACTGGGTATATCGCCTCATTTGTACTATATGTAATTACCCCACACATCATGGCATCAAGAACTGCTTTATCCAGACTACCTGTCTGACTCGTGTGAACAAAAATGTCTTGCTCTTTTAAAACACTTATAGCATCTGGGAGAGACAGTGGACCCGTCCAAGATACAAACTGATCTAAACCTTTTTCTTTAACATACTCCAACAAATAAGCTTGATACTTTATATCAACTTCCGTAAGAGGGCCTCCAATAATAGTGCACCGAGCTTTAATATTATAATCCGAATGCAGTCGAGACAATGTTTCTAAAACAAAGTCAATTCGTTTAGTCTTTGAAATTCTTCCGATATACACCATTGAAAGTTCGTTTTTCAAAGACCCCTCTATGTGGACCCCCTTGTACAAACCTAAATCAATACCATGACCGAAAATATTCAATTTATTAGTTTTGTACCTGAAGCTTTCTTTATTCGCAGAAAAAACTTTTTCAGAGAAAAAAACAGCTATTTTAAGTCGTAAAGTTACCGAACTGTGAGTATACCAAAAGTTTATTTTTTTTCTAAAAATTTTCCAAACCAATCCAGCAGAAAGAATATACTCGGGGTTCATATGTACAAACACATGCGTATATTTATCTTTATGCACAAAAGCTTTATATGCTAAAGTCAATGGCCATGTTTTTACACCATGCCACGTTCGAGGAATATGCACCACTGTTACATTTTCAGGAAAAACATCTTCTCCCCTGTCTAAACAAAACACCGTTACTTGTTCACATTGCTTTGCAAACTCCAAAACCCAACGCACAAAAAAACCGAGCACTGAATGCTTGCTATTGAGGGTTTGCGTGACAATAAGAAGCTTCATTTATTTTTAATATACTAGAAACTATTGTTTTCCATCTTTAAGGGTGATGAGCCAGCTTTTATTTTGCATGAACCAATCTACAAATTTCTGGACACCTGTTTGTATATTAGTGTTCGCTTTATAGTACAGATGCGCTGCGGCTTTTTTTGTACTCGCCACAGTTTCTTTAACATCACCAGCCTGCATTTTTAAAAACTTAATTTTTGCCTTTTTACTAAGATATGTTTCAATAAGACTAACAAAATCCATAAGTTTAACCGTCTCACTTCCACCCAAATTATATATTTCATACTTTTCTACATTTTTTACAGCACCAAAAACACCCGAAACAATGTCATCAATATATGTAAACGATCTCTGCATGTCGCCATTATTGTAAACGTCTATCTGCTTACCAAGCAAGATATTTTTTGTAAATTTAAACAATGCCATATCTGGACGCCCCCAAGGGCCATACACAGTAAAAAAACGTAAAACAGTCACATGGGTACCAAAAAGGTGACTATATGTATGTGCTAAAACCTCACACGCTTTTTTTGTTGCCGCGTACGTAGAGATTGCAGAGTCAGTGACATCAGACTCTTCAAAAGGTTGTTTTTCATTCTTACCATATACTGAACTTGTCGAGGCTAGAATAAATTGATCTATTTTTTTACTCTTAGCAAATTCAAGAAGGTTTAATGTACCGAGAAAGTTTGTTTGTTCATACGCAAAAGGATTCTCTATGGAATATCGCACCCCGGCTTGAGCCCCAAGATGGATTATTTTAGAAAATGAGTATCCCTTAAGGACTGTATTTATTTTTTTGAAGTTTGTGAAATCTAATTTATGAAAAATAAAATTTTTATGTTTTAAAAGAGCTAGTCTTTTTTTCTTTATAATGGGGTCGTAGTAGTCATTGAGGTTATCTATCCCAACTACTTTATAATTTTCATTGAGGAGTTTTTTTGCGGTGTGGAAACCAATAAACCCTGCAACACCAGTTATTAAAACAGTCTTTTGCTTCATATTTTTTAAATAAACTTTTTGACCATGTAGGTTCTATCCAAAGTATAGCCTAATTTTTTGTTGTAATATTCACGCACACCAACCCCAGCAATAATAGCCACACCTTCATACCCTCTCTCTTTCGCTATTCTTTCTGCTTCCATCACAAGCCGACGGCCAAATCCCATATGCTGAGATTGTTCTCCTTGAGCACCAATCTTTGCCATACGTCCATATGTATGAAGTTCACGAATAAGAGCCTTGCCTGGTAAAACAGATAAATTATCATGCTCTTCAAAACCCTTTATCTCATTCCATCGTGGTAAACGAAGACGGCAAAATGCAGCTAAAGAATTTTCTTTTTTGTTTTCAAATTGAAGGAATATTTCTGTTCCTGTTTTTGTTTCGTATGTTGTGTGTGTGAGTTCAAAATCATCAGGCAAGACTTCTCTGTCTCGAATCTCACGTGCCCGAATATCTTTTTGTACCACTCCCCGCTTTGCTTGATATTCATCCACTGATTCACGAAGATTGGACTTCTTACTACTGGCTACAATATATGTAGCAGGAATATCTCGAATGATACGAATAATACGCACATACTCAGGAACTTCTCGTTCACAGTCAGCGAGCACCTGAGTAAGAGTCTCATCATCATATGGTTGGTACTCAAGCTCTTTACGCGACCACCACTTATAGAGAAGTGTGCTTTTTAAAATCACACACGGATACACCTTAAGCATGTCAGGGTGATGATCCTTACCTGAAAAGAGATCTCTAAACATTTGCACATCCATTTCAGGATTACTTTTTGGAAGGTTTGGCATCATATGATACACAATCTTAAGTCCGGTATTTCGCAAAAGTTCCGCTGATTCTGCAATTGCCTCTACTGTCATTTCACGACGATTGAAATCAAGAACATACTGGTCAAGGTGCTGAACTCCTATTTCAACTTTCGTCACACCAAGTCGGCGAAGATTATTGAGCTCTTCAAGATTTACATAATCAGGACGTGTCTCAATAGAAAGACCAATGATACGCACTGGGGCTGTTTCATTTATTTTTTGAAGTGCCTCAAGAGAAAGTTCTCCTTCTTTTAATTCGTGACCTTCTGTTGCATTAAAATTATAGCACGCTCGAAAAGATTCTTTTGTAAACCAATCTTGATAATCACGCTTATAATAGCTCCAAGTACCACCGATCATAATCATCTCTACTTTATCAACTGGGTGACCATTCATTTCAAGGGCACGCAGACGGGACGAAATCTGCTTATCAGGGTCAAATTTGTTGGCTAAAGCCCGGGCTGCCGCAGGCTCCTTGGATAGGTAGCTTTTAGGCATATTTGCCTCTGTAGGGCAATAAATACACCTTCCAGGGCACGCATATGGCTTGGTAAGCAAAGAGACCACCGCTACCCCGGAATTGCTCCGTACCTTCAATTTTTTGAGTGCTTGCTCAAGCACCTCGCTTTTATCCTCTAAGCCTTCTGTGACCCGTTT
>JBDHUT010000045.1:0-4382 GCA_039809305.1 Minisyncoccia bacterium | reverse complement strand
GCTACTGACTTTGGTTTGATGCCATAAAAGTTCCACCCCCCCAAACAGTAAGTCTCAAATTAGTCATATACTTTAAGATACTTTAAAGCACATGTTTTTAACTTAGAGCGTAAATTATCTCAACCTATTTCATCTAGATTTATACATTCAAATAAAAAGGACCCCGGCGCAGTGCGCCGGGGCCGAAGCGAGGTTGCGTTTACGCAATCCGTACTTCAAGGAGCAAGTTCGGTGTACCGGAGCTCAAACCCGGCCGGAGACACCTTGATCGATGCTCCAACTGGATTGATTCCCGTCACCTGAACCAAATGTGGCCCGTTTCCATCCGGAGCCTTCACTACCAGCTGAATTGTTCCTCGAGGAGTTGGTTCAGCAGCAGCCACACGCTGCGGCTCAGGAACCGCAACCGGCACTACTGCCGCCCGAGCAGGTTGTTCAATTTCCGGTTCGAACCGGAAATCATCACCCGGCTGATAGCCTGCAACTTGGCCAAAACGGAGGTCATTGCCACACGCTTGGAGCATGTAGATGACCTCCACATGGCCATTCGGACGACGGATGCGAGCTTGGTAAGCCTGCTGCCCCGTCATCGTCCACTGACGCCCGGTGTTGTCGCGATACGACACCACCATGGTGCCATATACACGACCAGCGGTGCGCTCCAGAACAGTGAAGTCCTGGTGCGTGCCGCCAAAACGCCGAGCTGCCACATCACGGAGCGCTTGCTCCGCATTGGCTTCCGTCACTCCGCCCGGCACCATCGGCGGCCCAGCTGTGGCCGGATCGAGTACCAACCTCCGACTCCTCAACCACTGTGCGACAGAAGCAAGGAGTAATGTAAAAACGACAAAAAAACAAACCCACCACCACGTCATCGCATCATCGCGACCATCCTTGACCTGAGGCTGAGTCTCAGTCAACGAGACTTTGGAAGAGTAATCCCCGGTATAGCCCGGTGCTACCCAGGAGTCCGGACGTGCGGTCGCGAAATCGTTCGGGCTGACACCAGCCTCCTCGAGTCCACAGAGAGTCTCGCCGGGCTTGATCAGAACGATCAGACGGCCGCGACCATCGATGGAATAGCGCGTCCGATCTCGAAGGATCGGGTTCTGCGCTTCAAGAGACACCCACTTGAACGGGTCTTGTAGCTTGACTTGCGCCAAGCTCCACAAGTTATCTCCCGCCTGTATCGTGTACGGTACGGTGAACGGATTGGGACACTCCGCCACCACGTTGCTGCTGATAAACAACAGCCATACCAACATCGCTTTCACACCCATCTTACACCTCCTGTTGAACACCAAACCTCGTTCGACCATTCGAACGACAAGTTACTGGGTTCGCGTGTACTATATCATAAAATATGATATTGTCAACGTATCACGTAGGCACTTACTTTTGTATTTAATTTATATAAAAGTTTCTACTTCTCTGCTAAGCAACTTATAGTTTTAAACTATTTTACTAATAATAATTTCCGCCACTTGTTCCGGGCTCAATTCTTGGGTATCAATAATCTCCACAGTGCTCACAGGATTTTCTAGATAAAATGTGTTGTTTGGTTCGAAATAACCAATCAGCGTATCGATTTTAGATTGCGGTAATTCCGAGACTTCCATCATTTCTTTTGTCCTTTCAAAGACACGATTGAGACGTATATCTTTAGGCGCAGTAAGTCTATATCCGTAAAACTTCGCGCCATGTTTCTCCGCAATACCCCTAAGGACATCAACTCCATCGGCTTTAGTTATTTGTTCCACAATAACACTCACGCCGTGTTCGAGGTACTTATCAATCATCACTCTCATAACTTCCCTAATCACCGCGAGGGTTTGCTTATCTTCTTTAAAATTAGGCACGAGCCGCTTTATGTCAGGTAGTGCAACACGTGCAGTGTCTGGTAGTTTTTGATTTAACAACTTAGTTGTCGTAGTTTTGCCTGAGCCCATAGGTCCGTCGACAAGAATAAGGAAAGGTGTGGTCATTTTTTAAGCATAGCAAATGTGTCCAAGACGTACCAATTAGCTTATACAAAACAAAGACGGTTTATATAAATAGTTATATAATTAGCTTCATGTATAAAGCAATTATTATCACTTCTCTCACTATTATTATTTGTTTTGGTTTGTATACTCTCACAAAAAAAGATGCTGCCCCTATTAACCTCGACACCGAGATAAAAACATCTTCTCAAGAAAGTAGTACGGAACCAAATAATTTTAACGAGGAGATTGCTGTAACTACTACAAACAAACAAGAAAATATTCCACTTGCGCAACCGGGACTCATTACATCTGTTACAAAACAAGGAACTGACCGTTGGGAATTGGTGATTGATATACTGTCCCGTAATAACAATTGGACGCCAGGAGGTGAATCTACAGGAAGTTTTTTTATTAATAAAAACCCTAAGTTACGGTATCTGACAGTAACCGAGTCCACAAAGTCATATCAATGCGGAGACGGCCCTGATGGTAACGCGACCACCCCAGATATATTAATACCAAACTCTGATTTTTTGGAAATGATCGAAGAATACGCTACCGCATATTTTTCTATCACAGAAACAAATGTTTTGGTCATGTATCAACAGTGTTTACCTTAATTTTAATGATTTGTATCCAAAGATAAAATTCAAATGAACATAAACTCAAATGCAGAGTGTTTAGTATAAAAATTACACTTGTCGTTTGACAGAAATGAAACACAGACTCCCTTTTAAATACCGGTGTTATAATCGAAAAATGGAATCTAAAGAAAACATTACCTTAGACACATCTCATACCGTCCTCGAACCATATAATCCTGAATGGGTTATAAAATACGAACAAGAAGTCGCTAAGTTGCAAGAAATTTTTGGTGAAAAATTAACACAAATAGAACATATTGGGAGTACGTCCATTCCGGGACTTTCTGCAAAACCAATAATCGACATTGCTGTGGAAATTGAAAGTCATGCTGAAGCGGACACATTTATTGATTCTTTAAAAAAGATTGGATACACACATGACTTAAGTGGGTCATCATCAGAAAGACACTTTTTTAGAAAAGGTACGCCAACAGAATATCACCTCTCTATTTGCTACAAATCTCGTGGAAGTTTTTTAAAACGACAATTGGCATTCCGAGACTACTTAAAGACTCACCCAGAAGCAAAAGACAAATACGCTCAAATAAAAAATGAACTCCTGAAACAAGATCCGACTGGAAAAAATACTTATATCTCTAACAAAAGTGAATTTGTTGAAAGAATTTTAAAAGAAGTAAAATAACAGTAACTAGAAGTTGTAAAAGATAAGTAAAAGACCCTTATTAATCCCTGGTCTCTATGTAGTTTTTAAAATTATTTAGAATAGATTGCCAACCTTGCTTTTGCAACTCTACTGGATTTTCACTTTCGGAATCAAAAGTAATTTTTATTTCTGTTTGGCCGTCGACATCCTTAAAAACAACCGTAGCATTCCTTCCACCAAACTCATACGAAAAACTTTCCAACTCACAGATGTCATTGTACGTAGCCTCAAAATCAAAACCAGCGCTCCCGTCTTTTGCTTCCATTCTTGTTTTGTATACCTCACCAAGCCGCATATCATTTGACGCATTTGGGCAGTAAAATATGAGTCGTAGTATACTTTGGTATATGCAAAGAGATATTTTGAAATATGGTTTTCTACACGCTCTTTTGACCGCTCTCTATATTGGACTTGTAGCTACGTTTATCTTCTACATTGTTCCAATGTTTTTTGCTGATAAACCAGACACAATATTTGCACCAATTATGATGCTTATGTTGTTTGTGTTTTCTGCAGCAGTCACAGGAACTCTTGTTTTGGGTAGGCCAATACTTTGGTACATCGATGGTAAAAAGAAAGAAGCTATATATTTACTCTTCTCAACTCTTCTTGCCTTCTTTGGCATAATGCTTTTAACATTTACTTTCTCTCTCGTAGCCACTCTCTAAATTCCACCAGAAAAGACAACCCCCCTGGCGCACGCTCCGCGCACCAGGGGGGGTTAATATTATTCACCCTTTCTCCTTGAGATTGAATGAAGATCGGGATACCTTGGATCGGAAGCGGACATACCTTCTGCCTGAGCTCGCATTCTTGCTTTCACAAGCGCAAGTTCAGCTTCGCGATCTTCATATTCTGGATCACACCGCGCAAGCTCTCGACGATGCCACATCGCAAGAGAAAGTCGCAGTTTGATCCAGAAAAGCCCGTAACCGAGACGATAGACGAGATCGTCTTCACCTACCCAAGCATTCAACTTTCTCGGGTCAGGTAATATGGAGAATAATACATGCTTCAGAAAAGACATGTGCCATCCTCCTTCATACCATCGCCACCCGCTTCGCGTGCCTCAGCAGCGAGTTGAGCACG
>JBDHUT010000044.1:0-4750 GCA_039809305.1 Minisyncoccia bacterium | reverse complement strand
CTGGTTTACGAGTAAGTGGAATGAGTTCTCCGGAAATACGTACAATAGGATGACTCCCCACAGAAAAATGAATATCGGAGCCACCTTCTTTAATAGCTGTGGAGATTAAATCGATGAGTTCTAGTTTGTAGTCGAGTGTCATAAAAATAGTATATCGTATTTTTAAAGATTATACGCCTCACGAAGCGGAACAATACCCTCCATACTTTTTAACAAAGCGTCTTGCTTCATTGTAAGCATTCCCTGTGCGCGTGCCACTTTTTCAATATCTGGCTCTTGAGCACCATTTAAAATAACATGCTCAATCTCTTTTGTTACTGGAAGGATTTCTACAACAGCAACGCGTCCTGTTGTCCCTAATGGCACATCTTCATTTGGTTCTGCTTCATAAAAATCTCTCGTAAGATTTAATTTATTTTTAAATTCATCAGGAAGTGTTGCAAACTCTTTTTCAACCATCGAACGCATGCTCTCCTCATGCGGCACAGCTTTCTTACACTCTGGATTTATTTTTGGAACAAGACGTTGCGCCATAGTGAGAATAAGAGTCGGAGCAATAAGATATGGATCAACACCCATGTCGATAAGGCGTGGGATAACACCAATTGCATTATTAGTATGGATTGTTGAAAGCACAAGATGACCAGTGAGTGCTGCTTGAATAGCGAGCTGAGCTGTTTCTTTGTCACGAATTTCACCCACCATAATAACATCCGGGTCTTGACGCAAAATAGAACGTAATCCTGTTGCAAACGTATACCCAATCTCTGGCATAATTTGCGACTGATTGAGTCCGGGAATATTGTATTCAACTGGATCTTCAAGGGAAACAACGTTTTGTTGTTCTCTATCAATCTCATTTAACATTGAATATAACGTTGTGGTTTTTCCACTTCCCGTTGGTCCACTTATAAGAATAAGACCGTAAGGGCGACGAATACTCTCGCGAATGATTGAGAGTGCTTGGGCACTGAATCCAATATCATCAAGCGGCTTTACCCCACGATACGAGTCAAGAATACGAATAACGACTTTTTCTCCGTAATATGCTGGAAGTGAAGAAACACGAAAATCAATTTTATGACCATTAAAAATAGAAGAGAAACGACCGTCTTGTGGTTTACGTTTTTCATCAAGTTTTAGATTCGCCATTATCTTTACGCGAGCAACCACAGCACTATGAACCGTTGGAGGAAGAGTGATATTTGTCTCAAGAACGCCATCAACACGAAAACGAACCTTTACCTTATCGCCAATATGTTCAATGTGAACATCGGAAGCATTCTGTTCAAGTGCGTGACGTAAGATAACTGAAACAATTTTTGTTACTGGCGCATCTTCAACAATAGCATTCTGATCCCCTCCTTTTGCAACAGCCTTATATGCATCTGTTAAATCTTTATCATCGGAATATCTTCCCTTTGTATCGTCAAGATTTTCAACACCGTACTCCTCAAGCGCCTTATCCACTTCCCCGCTTATGCCTCGGTACATTTCAATTGCTTTATCAAAATCCGACTTTGCAACAAGAACTATCGTATACGGTAAACCTATTTTCGCTGAAATAAATTGCAGCGCGTCTTTTGCAGAAAGAAAGTCAGGGTCAACCATTCCAACCTCAAGAATGCCTTCATTAACAGCTAGTGGAATAAATTTATATTGTAACGCAGACTCTTGGGCAATGTACTTAAGAACTTGAGGATCAATGTTTTTGGTGTCAATTTTTTTTACAGGAATACCGTAAATGTTACTGCGCGCCTTAAGAAGCTGAGCCTCGGTAACGCCAAATTTTTCAACATACGAGTCAATCGGAACTTCTTCCTCCACAGAACGATACTCCTCAAGAGCTTGGTTAGCAGCTACATCTGTAAGGTATCCAAGTCGTACTAATTCATCGACCAAAAGCATACATTTTAACGACTTCGAGGAATTATCTGAGGTGTAGCCGTACCCTGAAGCATAATAACAGGTGCAACAAAACCTAACCCTTGAAACGGATTGTCTTTACTTAAAGGCGCAATTGCTTTTGTTTCATCAAGCTTAATGAGTGCTGTCCGAGTATGATCAATCAACTGCATATACTGAGGTTTCAAAAAAACTTCTCCATTTAAATCAATTGCGTCGAGTTGACTAAGGAGTCTTTGAAATTCTTCTACGTTGATTTCTTCTGATACTAACTGTCTTTCTTCTGTAGCAGGGACTGTTGTGCCAATCGTCGAGGTACGAGTAAGTGGTGCTTCTACTGGTTCTTGGATAAAATAAAAATAGACGACCGCAGCAAGAGCAACGAGGCCAAGGATAATAAGGATTGGTTTTAGTATATTTTGCATATTATTTCATCCAATAGGTTTGAGCTTTTACTGTATATTGATACACATCAACCTTATCGTTAGCAATAAGATTTATGGATGTTATATCTGTTACACGCAACCCCTGTTCCACCTGCCTCAAAAACGTAGTGAAATTTTGATATGAACCAGTGACATCAAACGAAAGTGTGAATGTTTCATATGGTTTTTTGGTTACAACCGTTGGTGTGCCTGTTGTTGGAGTTCCTTCTTTTTTTGTATCTGTAAATTTAATATTTTTAAGAGACATCCCTTGGCTACGTGCAATAGTGTCGAGCTCCATAACAAAAAGGACCGGGTTTATTTCTCTTGGAAGCAATCTCTCCAACTTATCGAGCTCATTTTGAGGCATCTCGTTTCGAGCAGCAACAAATGCAGTCTGTCTTACTTTAAGCTTATCCAAATCTTGCCGTGCTTTTAAAAGCACGGCTTTTTTTTCTTGCAATGTAACAATACCTGTCGCAGGGTCTTCATATGTTGGTTTAACATATACAAAAACAATAGCCGCTGAAGCGAGAAGAAGTACTGCATTAAATATAAGTCGCATCATAATTAATTTGTTGGAAAATCAAAATCTTCTTCAAATGGAACTTCACCCTCGGGGAACGTTTCGTCCACCATGCCCCCAGACTGATTTGAGAGAGATTCTGAGTAATCAACCACTTCGGGTACAGTATCAAACGCTATAGCTTTTTTATCAAGGGTCGCACTCATATCAAAAAGAACGTTGCCAGCTTGATCAAGCGTTAAGTTTGAAAACTCATACTCAAGTACCGTATTAGTAAGTTTTGAAAAAATATCAGACTGTAACGCAACTGAAGCATAATCTTTTGCTTGCCCACTTACGGTCATTTTTAGTTTTGTTTTATCAACCATTGAAGGGTCAACGCTAAACTTACTGAAACGAACTGTTTGAATGGTGTTTTGATTTAAAAGCTCAAATATTTTAGACGAGTAAAGTCTATTATCGAGAAGTTCTTCACTTGATTTAAGACGATTACTAAGATCAGTAAGATCTCGGATAGTATCTTCACTAAAAGATTCACGCTCTTTTATAAGGGTCGCCTCTACTTCTTGAACCTGTGCCTTAAGAGATTGTTGCCAGAAAAAAATACCTCCACCTGCAACAATTGCTAAGAAAAAAATAATCGTGGAGAGTACTGTAAAAATACTCACAGTATCAGCACGCTCAATGCGAGCCTGAGTGTCTAACGTACGCTTTGGAATAAATGACGTTTGAACATCCATAATCTACATTATAGTATACCGCGTACATTTTTTTTGGCTATAGCAAATACCGACCTTCTCTGTGAATAATGTAATTATGACAATTCCTCGAGTTTACGAAGTGCAAGTCCGATAGCAACAGCAAACTCAGGTCCAGCTTGTGAAAGCACATCGTGAAGAAAGACCGGCGCTTCTACAACCGAAAAAGGATGACCTTTAATAACCTCCATCTCTAATTTTGCCTGTGCATCAGTAAGGACATCTTTCAATAAAGACCCCCCACCAGTAAGAATTGCTTTTTTGATAATTTTATTATGTTGACGCTCATACGCAAGAGCAACTTGTGCGGCCTGACTAAAAATAAACTCAGATGTAAGTTCTACTAGCTCGCGAATAGCATCATCATCTTTTTTTCCAAGCGTACCATAACGACGCTTCATGTCTTCAGCTTGTTTCACAGAAACACCAAATGATCGAGCTATTGCGAGCGTAATATCTTGTGATCCACGATTAATATGATGTGAACGTTTAAGCACCCCTCTCTCAACAAGCGAGACTTTCGTTGCACCTGCACCAATATCTATCACAAGTGTTGGAGACATCTCGCGGCGCAATACCGAACGCACTGTGCTAAATAACTCTATCTCATAAAATGTTGGTACAAGTCCCGCGGTCTGACTTATAATCTTATACTTCTCTACCGTCTCATTGTGAATAGCAGCGATAAGTACCTCAACTTTAGGAACACGATTGACCTCGTCTTCATTTTCACTTTCAAATGCTTGGTTTGGAATAACCCACCAATCAAGACTAACATCTCCAATTGGTACAGGAATATATTTTCTTGCTTCAATAGGCACCATAGTAGCAAGCTCTTTTTCTGTCACGCGTGGAAGCGTAACAGTGCGCACTAGACTCGCAGAAAGGGGGATAGCAATAGCACAATCTTTTGTTGTCACCTTAGCCTCTCGAATAATGTCGGTGAGGGCTTGAGCAATTTTAGTCTGATCGAGGTTTGTTGCTTGACCAACTTCAAGACCTGCGTATGGACCAAGCGCAAGTGCACCATATGTTTCTAAAACCGCCTTACCATCTTTCTTTCGAAGCTGGACTACTTTAATAGCAGAACTTCCAATATCAATACCAAGCACACTTGATCCGTGACCTCCTTGAGA
>JBDHUT010000043.1:0-5065 GCA_039809305.1 Minisyncoccia bacterium | reverse complement strand
TGAAGTTACTGCATTTGGTGCCGGAGATAATTACACACTCTCACACGTTACAGGGTGAAATGTCGGGGAATCGATTCGAAAGAGTTAAGATAAACAGTAGATGGGAACACAAGATGTGTCTTGTGAACTATTTCGAGTTTATTGCCATTGTGCATAGTTGTCGACTTCGAGTGATTGTTAAACGAGTCAACGGCGGCCCTGCCTATTTCTGGAGTGTTGTGCCGTATTGGAAGCAGGGAAACGACCGAAAGAAGCGAATGTTCGAAGGCAATCCAGAAGATGATTAAAGGGATGCAGAAACAAAAAACACCGCGGTTAGGCGGTGTTCTTTGGTGGCACTTGGCTACGGTTTATGTATTAACCGTGGGAGAACTAGGTCCTCACAAGCGCCGTATTTAATATATCAGGCCACTGCGGTCCAAGCAAGTCGGATGTCCACAGTAACCAAGAAACGTCGAGTCTGGGGCTTGGTTTCAGCAAAGAACGCTGTTTAGTAAAAATGTTCTGAGCTTGCTCGCATTTCTGTGAAAAAGTCAGTAAAAGCGTTATGAATCATAGACTGAAAAAGTTGCCAGAGTTGGCATTTTTTGAGTCTTGTGTGGACCTAATCGGGATGATAATCGAACTTTGTTTGAAGAACTCATCGCACCTGAAGAGCATAACGGAGTGAGGAGAGGGAAGAGACGGCTCGGAAAGTTGACCGAAAAGCCCTATTGGACCACCCTGGGGATAACTTGATTAATTAGGTATTAATATGATATAGTAAACCCACTAAGATCACTGCCACTGCTGCAAAGCAAGGGCAGTTTTTGTTTATATAGTATACTTTTCATATTACCTATGAAAAGTGAACGTGTAAGAATCTTCATCGATGGCGGCAATACCTACAAGGCATTTTAGAGAATGATGGCTTCCTGGTTGAACGCGGGAAGATCGTCTACGACCATAACATTCGAGAGAAAGGTGTCGATGTAAAGATGGCGATCGATCTGGTTATCGGCGCCATGGAAGATACTTACGACACCGCCATCCTTTTGAGCTCAGACACTGACCTTGTTCCCGCTATCAAGTACATCCAATCAAAGGGCAAGAAGGTCGAGTACATTGGATTCTCTAACTCGGCATCCTTCGGATTGATCAAGGAGTGTGATACTCAGAGAGTTTTTGGTGTGGCTGATCTCACACCGTTCATTTCCTAAGATATCTATGTTAAGTGGAACGAACTCCAAGCTACTTGAGAACTATGAAGCCGAACTGAAAGATCACCTCACTTGGCAGGCTAGAAGTAAGCTCACACTAATCTCTGAATCAGCTCAAAATTATAGAAACCTCAAGCAGTTCGTGGTCGGGTTATCAATCGCTGTCTTGGGCCTTGTATTTCCGTCGCTCATTGTCCAACAGTCCCTTGCCGGGCACGACTATTTTATTCTATCGTTCGTTCTACTTTCCATTGTCACGGTCTGGGGTTTAATTGACTTAATTGTTCCTGTATTAACAGAACCCTTCTCAATGCAGAAGACAGTCGATCATCACATCGGGCAAACTCTTGCAATGATTAAGAGGGTGCAAGCGATAGGTGAGATGAAAGATAACAATGAAGCTGGGTTGGCGTTTGCAAAACTACCCAAGGAGTATAAGCACCTAGACCTCGGCGAGCCCTATGGTGGATTTCTAGGCGGGCTCTATCGCAGATACGAGGATTCGTTATTCTATGGCCTTTTCCTTGTTTCGTTTGCGCTCCTAGTTTTAGGTCTTTTTCAAGGCTTCTCCTTACTTTAATGAGGACCTAGGGTAACCCCGAACAACGTCCCCTCGTCCCCATGTCTGCCAGCAATTCTTTGTGGGGTTTGGCGTAAATTCAACCAGAAAGTTCGAAGTCCACTCAAGTCTCTGTGCAAAACTCAAAAATGACATTGCAGTGTTTTAAAATAAAAAGTTGCCAGATTCGGCAACTTTTTACCCCTTGTGTGGGCGTGCGCGGACTCGAACCGCGGACCTCTACAATGTCAATGTAGCACTCTAGCCAGCTGAGCTACACGCCCATTTTGTGAGTATATAGTACAGAAAATACCCCGAAAAAGAAAATTTTATAATTTTTCTATACAATAGAGTCTATGTCGCAATCTAAAAAACAAATATTTGATCTTATTGTTATCGGTGCTGGTTTTGCAGGACTTTCTGCGGCTCATCATTTTGCAGTCAAAGGTAAGCAAAAAGTGCTTATTTTAGAAAAAGGAGACGGTAAAGATAACGCAAGCTTTGCTTCAACTGCTGAAATGAATCATGATCCCGATATAGATTGGCAAAAAGTAATCAGAAAGTTTGGCGTAGAACAAGCGTCACTTATTTGGAAACTTAATGAGCAAGAAATAAAACGTTTGTCTTTATTTGCGCACAGTCCAAACATTACTCATTTTGAGACAAAAAGAGCTTCTGCTTTTTTGTATGGACACACAAAAAAAGATCTAAAAGATATACGTAAAAAGTTTGAACTGTACAAAAAAATTGGAGCTCCGGTAGAACTTTTTACTTCAGTATCCGATACTTTTTTCAAACACGCTCTTTGTATAAAAAATGATGGTAAGACAAATAATCAGGCAATTTTGAATGGGTTAAAAAAAGTCATTCGTAAACAAGGTGGAAAAGTATTGTATCGAACAGAAGTTGTTTCTGTAACAAAAAAAGATAAAAATCTATATGAAATAAATACGTCATCTAAGGTGTACTACAGTAAAAAAATACTTGTTGCGACAGGTGACCAGGGTATTGTTGGCTTAGATGTACTTCCAATACGTAAAATTAAAACTTTTGTTACACGATACGCACTCAATAAAAAAGAGACACAGCAAATAAAAGAAAATGTTTTTTGGGATACCGCTCATCCATTTCACTATATTCGAGCTTTTGGTGATCGAGAATTGTGGGTAGGTGGAGAAGATGTGATTCTTAAGTCTGGTATCTCTTTTGATGAAAGTAAAAAAGTCGCAGTTCTGCGTGACTATGTGGAAAATAAAATACAGATTGCCAAAGGTGAACAGTATCTTGGTCATTGGTCAGGAACATTTTTTGAGTCTGAGCGCTCAGTGCCATATATATATCAAGACCAAAATACTGGAATTATGTATAGTGTTGGGTTTGGTGGATCGGGGCTTCTTATGAGTCTTGCGTCTGGGTATTTGCAGTATATGTGGCAGAAAGGGAAGATGAAAGAATATAAGAAAATCTTTGATAAGGATTGGAGATAAAGTGCAGTTTCGATTTCTGGCGGAGACGGAGAGATTTGAACTCTCGAACGAGTTACCTCGTTGCTTGTTTTCGAAACAAGTGCCTTCAACCACTCAGCCACGTCTCCAAAGCTCTTTATTTATAGCAGTTTTATTGATTTTTTTCAAAAATATAGTATATTAGTCTCTATTCGGCCCTATCGTCTAGTGGTCAGGACAGCGGGTTTTCAATCCGTTAACCGGAGTTCGACTCTCCGTAGGGTCACATGTACAAAATTATGCTGCGAAAGCGGCTATTTTGTTGCGTAAAGAAATAAAAAATTACTCAATTTCTAAAAACATCGGTGCGTGGTCAGAAACTAATGAATTAGTGTCTACAATAAAAGATTTTACATTTACATCTTTACTAACAAATACATAATCCGCAAATGGCCACTTCTTTCTCTTTTCTTCAGAATAAAAAGAAGTACGAGTGCTTTGAATGCTGTATTCTTTGATTAAGTTTCGTAGCCCAAAATCTTCGAGCATTTTTATAGACTCTGTGTCTGGATCGAGATTAAAGTCGCCACCTAAAATAATATCTCCATCGAGTTGTTTGAGACATTCAATGATACCTTGTGACTGTTTGATTCTTTCTTCTGTATCGTGTTTACCAATACCAGACCCTGCGTGGTAACCATGAATATTTAAGATCCAAAGCTTTTTATTATTATAAATTGTTTGAACCGCTTGCAGTACTACTGGAAGACCACCTTCTGTATACGCAGTTTTTAAGTTTGGGGTTGAATTTTGGTGTCCAAGTACAAACTTTTCTCGATATTCAAAGACGGGGACATTTTTGCGTATAAATGTATCTACACCCCAGGGAATGGTTTCTTTAAAATCCTCTGGATCGTCCCAGTCTCGTTGGCGTACAGCATGGAAGTCTGTGAAATCTGAAAGAATATCTTTGGAAACTGTCCGTTGATGGAGTACTCCACCACGAGCACTAAGTTTTTCTTCACTAGCGTCACATACCTCCTGAAAGCAGAAAACATCAGTATTTATTTTATATTCTTCGAGAAAGTGAATATAGTTTTCAAGTTTTTTGGCACCCCAAGTATTCAAGTAGGTAACTTTCATAAACCCAGTATATCTTTTAAAAATGATACAATAAAGTCATGCCTACACAATGGTACTTTGACCTCGTAAAGCCTACCTGGACGCCGTCTGGTGAGACAATAGGGCTTATTTGGGCCATCCTTTATTCCATTATTACTTTTTGTTTTATTTGGGTCTCCTATAAATTTTTTAAAGGGCAGATACCGTCTGTTGTCTTTTGGGTATTCCTTGCAAACCTGATTGCAAATCTTATATTTTCTCCAATTCAGTTTGGACTTCAAAATCTACCACTTGCAACCTTCGATATACTTTTAGTGCTTGGCACTATTATTGCTTCCATGGTGTTGGTGTTTCCGTATTCAAAACTAATTTTTGTATTACAAATTCCGTATCTTGTTTGGGTATCAATTGCAACGGTTTTGCAAATTTCTATCACTTGGATGAATAGATAGCCTATGAAAAAGGATGTGGGTTTTGTGCGATATGTGGTTGACGATTTGTTTGCATATTTGTCTGATGTTTCAGCACGTGCAATGTTTGGTGGATATGGAATATATAGAACAGGGATTATGTTTGGAATCGTAGAAAGCGGAGAACTTTATTTCAAAGTAGGTGATGAGCAAAAAGAAAAGTATTTAGGTTTTGGCAGTCGACCATTTACCTATATGAAAGAGGGAAAACCTCAAGAACTGGGGTACTATTTTATTCCCGAAGAAGTTCAGGAAAATAATCAGCTTTTT
>JBDHUT010000042.1:0-5278 GCA_039809305.1 Minisyncoccia bacterium | reverse complement strand
TCTTTTTTTCCAAGCGTACCGTAGCGACGCTTCATGTCTTCAGCTTGTTTCACAGAAACACCAAATGATCGAGCTATTGCGAGCGTAATATCTTGTGATCTACGATTAATATGATGTGAGCGCTTAAGTACTCCTCGCTCAACTAGCGAGACTTTTGTTGCACCTGCGCCAATATCAATAACTAACGTCGGTGACATTTCACGACGTAACACAGAGCGTACAGTGCTGAACAATTCTATTTCATAAAATGTTGGCACAAGTCCCGCAGTCTGACTTATAACTTTATACTTCTCCACCGTTTCATTGTGAATGGCAGCAATAAGTACCTCGACTTTAGGAACACGATTGGCCTCATCTTCATTTTCACTTTCAAATGCTTGATTTGGAATAACCCACCAATCAAGACTGACCTCTCCGATCGGTACGGGAATATATTTTCTTGCCTCAATAGGCACCATGGTAGCAAGTTCTTTTTCCGTCACACGCGGAAGCGTAACAGTGCGCACTAGACTCGCAGAAAGGGGGATAGCAATAGCACAATCTTTTGTTGTCACCTTAGCCTCTCGAATAATATCAGTGAGGGCTTGGGCAATTTTTGTCTGATCAAGGTTTGTTGCTTGTCCAACTTCGAGACCTGCATACGGACCGAGTGCGAGTGCACCATATGTTTCTAAAACCGCCTTACCATCTTTCTTTCGGAGTTGGACTACTTTAATAGCAGAACTTCCAATATCAATACCAAGCACACTTGATCCGTGACCTCCTTGAGATGAGCCTGGTATAATCTTCTTAAGAAATTCAAACATGCTTTCGTTTAGTATATCACGATACAAAATCTCATCATCTATCTAAAGATATATGAAATTATTTTTTAGCAAGATAATCTCCTTACTCTTTCCAGAAAACTGTGTGATTTGTGGAGAAACAAATACATCTCTTTGTCAGGATTGCATACAAAAACTCCCCAAAGCAACTTTTCTAGAGGACCCCTGGATGCATTCTTTATTCTCATACCAAAATAAACAAGTGCGGAAGATAGTTCATATTTTGAAATATAACCACACACAATCAATTGCAAATCAACTTGGACCACATGTACATGAACTCATTCAAAACACTATCTCGGATAAAATAAAACTCGATAAAAACAATTTAATCACCTTACTTCCAGTACCTAGAATGCAACTTCATCTTAATATGCGAGGTTTTGATGCTGTTTTAGCACTATGTGAAAGCATAAAAGTTCAAGATACTAACCAATATGTCATTGAGAATACTTCGATTATCCGAGTAAACACAAAAGCTCAAGTGGGCTTATCTCGCCAAGAAAGACTTCTTAACATGAAAAATGCATTCTATGTAAAACATAATGAAGCCTTACTTGGCTCTACTGTTTGTATTGTTGACGATGTAATAACAACAGGAAGTACTTTGCGAGAACTAAAGAAAGTTTGTTTAGCGGCCGGAGTAAAAGAGGTATTTGCGATTACTATTGCGCATTAAAATACAAATTTAATATATAAGGTAATTTAAAAAATTATATTTCTACAATAACTTCCTCTTTCGCTTTTCTTACTTTAGCCATAGAAGCGAACTTATCACTGTCAGAACGATATCCAACCGCACATAGGGCAACGGGTCGATAACCTTCAATTTTTTCACCTAAAATTAAATTGTAAGCAGACTGATTAAAACCCTCCATTGGAGCTGCATCTATATTATGGTGCGCGCAAACAGATAAAAGATTTCCAAGCGCCACGTAAACCTGCTTTGTCTCCCACTGTCTAAATACCTTTGTTCCAAAAATTAACTCAGGAATTCCTAAAAACCACGCATTTAAATTCCGTGCCCATGTATAGTTTCGTAATCCTTTTTTAAATCCGGAAAGTTTCTCAACTTCAATCTGTCTCATCCTACTTGTTCGCTCTACTAAATCTTGAACATCTTGACCTCCTACATAATCCTTTGCACACAAAACAATAAGAAGTGGTGCGTCAACTACTTGAGAGTTTTTTGGCGAGAACTCAAACAACTTTTGCTTCACATTAGGGTCAGTAACAAAAACAAACTTCCATGGTTCAAATCCAAAACTTGAAGGGGTTAGACGTAGAACTTCTTGAAGAAGATTTATGTGTTCTTCGGAAAGAGTCTTCGTCGTATCAAACTTTTTTACCGCATAACGAGTATTAAGGGCACTTAGTGTTTCTTGAGGAGTCAGCATATTGAATTTATTATACCTTAAGTCCAAACGCGTTAGCGTCAGGTAGTCTCTCTTTTTTTGTTAGACGTAATTGATAAAAACCAAAAATAACAGTCCCTACTATCATCCATACTTTAGCATCAACCCACATATGAGGTGAAGCAAAGATGCGTATTATTTCATTTATAAAAGCTAGAAAAATATAAAAAAGTCCCCACCGAAAAGTGAATTCTTTCCAACCTCTTTGTGTAATCGCAAATACGTTAGCAAAGAAAAACTCTAATGCGGTTTTTTTGTATCTCAAACTCGCCAAACACACAACACCTAAAACAATATCAAAAGCTGTATCTCTAAAAATAAACACATCAGGAATATTTACAAAAACAGAAACTCCACCGAAAAGAAGAACTGAAACTGTATTAAAAAGCGCAAAGTATGGTGGGTGTTTTTCAAAAATCCACAAAACAGAAAATGAAACAACAGTTGCAGCAATCATCGCAAGAGTTGCAGTTCCAAATCCATACATCTCATAAGATGTTAAAAATGCTAACACCGGACCAAACTCACAAAGTAAGTTGACCCACAATTTCCTAGAAAAAGCAGCTTTCACGTAGGTATAATTATAGCGTAGGTTTTGTTAGTATCCTAAAAATAAAAAACCCACAATAGTGGGTTTTTTATTTAGAGAAAAGATTAGAATCGGCGTGGACCACCAAAACCACCTGTTCGTCGAGGAGCACCTCCCTCTTCTCGAGGTCGAGCTTCGTTAACGATGATGTTTCGTCCATCGAGTTCTGATTCATGGAGTTTTGAAATAGCTGCGTCTGCTTCCGCATCGTTTGTCATTTCAACAAAACCGAATCCTCGTGATCGTCCTGTCATTTTATCCATCATGACAACCGCAGATGACACTTCACCAAAAGGTTTAAATGCTGCTGCAAGACTCTCATTTGTGGTACCCCATGCGAGGTTACCAACGTAAATTTTTTTCATAGAATTTTTTTGTTGTAAGCTCTTCTTCTCTCCTACGTTCTCTAGCTTACAAGCTCTTGAACCCAAAGAAACCGACACTTACTTAATATTAATAATAACACACTTTCAGAAAGAAAGCTATAGTTATCCCCAAATTTCTTTCTTAGCCTTTATTTACACCATTACAAATGTAAACGCCTTACCTATTTTCCCCCCACGACCAGTTCGGCCAATTCGATGCACATAGTCATCGTGTGTTTGTGGCACAGTGTAGTTAATAACATGACTAACATCTTTAACATCGATACCTCGTGCAGCAACATCGGTAGCAATCAACACATCAACAACACCGTCTTTAAAAGCACGGAGTGTTCGCTCACGTTCACGTTGACGTTTATCACCATGAAGATATGCGACTTTAAAGTCTTTTGCCTTTAACTCTTCGTATACGTTTTCAACCTCCTTCTTTGTCTCAGCAAAAATAATTGTCCGAGTTGCATCTTTTGAATTAAGAAGTTTCTCAAGTTCAACAGACTTATGACGTCGATCAAGAACACGAATCACATCTTGTTCAACATTTTTTGTACTAATTCCAGACCCTAGATCAATTGAAAAAGGATTTTTCAAGAAATCATGCACAATTGTTTTAATACGTGGCGGCATAGTTGCTGAGAAAAAAAGTGATTGCCTTTGCTCTGGAAGCTTTTTGAGAATTGCAGTAATAGCATCAATGAAACCCATATCAAGCATACGATCAAATTCATCGATAACGATATTTTGAAATTCCGAAAAATCAATAATCCCTCGATCAGACAAATCTTGAAGACGTCCCGGAGTGCCTATTACAAAGTGGTTTACTCGACGAAGATGTTGGATTTGATTAAAAATAGATGCACCACCGACACAGACAGTAGAATATAGTCGCATTCCATGAGAAAAAGCTCTGAGTTCTTCGTTAATCTGCATTGCGAGCTCGCGTGTTGGAGCTAAGATAAGAACCTTCTGATATCTATCATACGAAAGTTTGTTAATAAGTGGCAAAAGGAAAGCTCCTGTCTTGCCAGACCCTGTACTCGCAAGCCCAATAACATCTCTACCCTCTAATGCATGAGTAATTGTTTGATCTTGAATAGGTGTCGGTGTGGTAAAACCTCTCTCTGCAAGATTTTTTGAAATAAGTGGAGAAAATTTAAAGTCGGAAAACTGATGTTGCACCTCATACACAGGAGCTTTGTGAACACCTGTTGGTTTGTAGATAAATTTTGAGACATCAATAGATTCTCCGTAGGAACGTTTTGGTTTAGAAGAACGGCCACGTCCTCGAAAGCCACCTCGCGCACCACTATATGATGAGTGAGATGATGCATGAGAACCGCCTTGCTCTCCATGAAAATGAGAACTTGGTCGTCTGCCGAAAGAAGATCCTCTACGTGGCCCTCGAGAAGAGTGAGATGGTCGCTTTGATCCAAAGCCACCTGAATAAGATGAATTCATTTTGAATATAATTGTTCTATACGCTCTGAGCTATACGTACAGCGAAAAAATAAAATTCGCTCAGAAACACTCGCGTAATAGATCAAACAAGGAGAAAGTAAATCAATCCTAATATCTACAAAGCAAATGTATTGGCTTTTAATATACAACACTTTTTAAAAAAATGCAAGTAAATATGTATTCATACATCACAATACAGATCAAGACTAGACAAAATGTATTTTTGTGCTACTTTTTACAGCGAGTATAGAAGAGCGTATTCTACGCTTTTCTGTTTTCGGGACGCTCACCCTATCGTCGACCTGGAGGGTCTATGAGAAATTCAGTTCTTTTGACAATTGCTTGGCTACTCGCACTGTGTGCAAGTGTGGCTCAAGCACAGGTAGTGGTCCAAGGAATCTACGGACCTTCCCCAACCCAGTTTACGATCTTCGGGTCGCAGAACATGGCGCATGGAAGTATTTCTATCACAACCTACGGAGAAAAGTTCAGCGTACCCGCACTCACCTTCAAGGTGCGTGAGTGCTCGAATTGGCCGGCAGCAGCCGCACCTTTTTATCTGTTTACCCTCACCAAGGATATAACCGTGTATCAGGGTGTAGAGTCTTGGGT
>JBDHUT010000041.1:0-5328 GCA_039809305.1 Minisyncoccia bacterium | reverse complement strand
TAAAAATTATGAAAAAAGCAGATTACTTTAACGCAAACAATATTAAACACATCGACTATAAAGATGTAGAAATCCTTAAAAAGTTTTTGAATCCAAATGCACGTATGCTCTCACGACGAAAGTCTGGACTTACTGCAAAGAATCAACGACTTCTTTCTACCGCAGTAAAGCGATCTCGTTTCATGGGACTTCTCCCATACGTTGCGCAATAATAAAGCAAGCATCAAAAATCCGTCCGTTTGGGCGGATTTTTGATATACTATATTGCAATGAACCTTGATGAGAAGGTAACGTATTTTGCTGAAACTGATTTTCGAAATAAGAAAACTAAGTTTGGCATAAAAAATAAAGACCGAAGCCGTCACATGTATGTGATCGGTATGACTGGTATGGGAAAGTCAACCATGCTTGAAAATCTTGCCATTCAAGATATTCAAAGTGGTGAAGGGGTGGCATTTATTGATCCTCATGGTGGCACAGCAGAAAAACTTCTCTCATATGTACCAGAACATCGTATTAAAGATGTTGTGTATTTTGCACCATTTGATGCAGACTACCCTATTTCTTTTAATGTTCTTGATGATGTAGATCCGAAACGTCGTCACCTTGTTGTTGGTGGACTCATGAGCGCCTTTAAGAAGATTTGGGTAGATGCCTGGTCTGCGCGTATGGAGTATATTCTTCAAAATATTTTACACGCACTTCTAGAGTATCCTGGGTCAACACTGCTCGGTGTAAATAGAATGCTTTCTGATAAAGATTTTCGTAAGAAAGTAGTGGACAACATTACTGACCCTTCAGTAAAAGCATTTTGGGTTGAGGAATATGCAAAGTATACAGATAAGTTTGCGGCAGAAGCTGCGCCTGCAATTCAAAATAAAGTAGGTCAGTTTACCGGTAATCCACTTATTAGAAATTTGGTAGGGCAGGCAAAATCATCTTTTGATATTCGTGAAATTTTAGATAATAGGAAAATTCTGATCATGAATCTTTCCAAAGGTCGTATGGGAGAAGATAATTCAAATCTTATCGGCTCAATGCTTATTACTAAGATGTATTTGGCGGCAATGAGTCGTGCAGATGCAACAGAAGCTGAGATGCGCCAACTTCCAGCATTTAATTTTTATGTGGATGAATTTCAGTCGTTTGCTAGTGACTCGTTCGCAAATATTTTGTCTGAAGCACGTAAATATAAACTTAATCTTACTATTGCGCATCAATATGTTGAGCAAATGTCAGACGAAGTAAAAGCGGCAGTTTTTGGTAATGTAGGAAGTATGGTTGTCTTCCGGGTTGGTTCAACTGATGCTGAAATTTTTGAAAAAGAATTTGCTCCGTATTTTATGTTGGAAGATATTGTTAGCCTTGGACAGCGTCAAATATATTTACGATTAATGATTGACGGGGTAGGGTCACAGCCGTTTTCAGCAACAACCTTGCCACCAATTCCAGCACCAGAAATTTCATATAAGCAACAGGTGATTGATTTTTCTCGTATGACTTTTGCACGTAAAAAGGATGATGTCGAAAAAGAAATCCGTGATTGGCATGCACCTGTACATATTACCGCTGAAGATCGAGCTCGTGATATGCAAAAAGGTGAGCAGGCAAAAATGGCAAAGGGTATATTGCCACGACAAGGGTTTCAATCTCAGCCGACATATTTTTCAAAAAACAGCCAAGCTGTTAGTCAAAGAGATTCTCAAAGTCCTCAAGTAGTAATGAAGAAAAATGAACCTATTTCATCTTCTATTGATAATAGACAAAAACCACAAACAATAGCTACAAATAATAGTTTACGAGATGCGCTACAAAAAGAAATAAAGAACACACAGAGTCAATCACCTCTTTTTAGTCAAAAAACTGGTAATACTCAAAAGGTGGGTATGTCGACTCAAAATAGGGTATCACTTTCATCACTTCTTGGTTCTCAAAAACAGTCGCAGACTCATGTTGTGGAGGCAAAACAAAAAAGTGATTTAAAAGCGAGTGTCAAAGTTACACAGCAAATACCTGTATCTAATCAAAAAACACAAACGTCCTCAGACAGGCAGTCGAGTGTTATAGAAAAAACACCACAACTACAAAAAGATGCGGATGCGATAACAAAGAAAAGCGGTGAAATTCCTGCGGATGTGTTGAAGAAACTACTCGAGTAAAAATATTCAGATAGTATAATAAAAAGATATGAGTAGAGTCGTTGCGCTTGGACTTCTTTTTTACACAACTACATTTTTTACATTTGGCCAGATTCATATCACAGAAGTTATGTATGACCCATCTGGATCCGATACGGGACGAGAGTGGGTTGAAGTTCAGAATATAGGCGGAAGTACAATTGACTTCACAACTTGGAAATTTTTTGAAGCAAATGTTAATCATGGAATTGATCAAATAGATGGATATTCAGTAGAATTAAATCCTGGAGAATATGGGATTGTGGTAAGTGATAAAGCAAAGTTTCTTGTTGATTTCCCTAATTTTGTAGGGAAAATTTTTAAATCTTCTTTTTCGTTAAGTAATAGTGGGGAAAATGTAGCATTTAAAGCGGAGTCTCCCGGCTCAATTATTGATCAGTATTTATACGACGTATCGCTTGGTGCTGCGGGAGATGGGAATAGTTTACAGAAAAGTGAAATGTCTTGGTTTGCAGCACTCCCAACCCCTGGCACCGTAAATAGTGCTAGCGTATCAAGTGGAAGCATTGGTGGTACGGGCGACACAACAGCAACTACTTCAGCAACGTCTACTTCAACATCCGCTGGTGGGACGATCACATTACCACCAGCAACAACTCCTGTTGTAAGTGGTTCGGGTGCTAAGTTTGTAATTCCTCATGTCTTCGGGGTTATTTCTGCACCAACAGTTGTACTGGCGGGTGTTGAAGTTGAATTTTCAGCGCAAGCTTTTGCTGCTGATGGTAAAGAGATGGTAAACACTCAGTTTACATGGAATTTTGGTGATGGATCAACCAGTATCGGTAAAAAAGCGCAACATAAGTATAAATATCCTGGGACACATAGCATTGTATTAGAATCTTTAGTTTCTTTCGGTGTATCAAATAGTACTGCTACTGAGTATGGGACCATTATTGTGACAGCTCCACTTTTTTATGTTGCTGAAGAAAAAGATAGTGAAGGTGAAATGTATATTTTAATTGAGAATAAGACAGAATATAAAGTGGATATTTCTTCTTGGGTTATTCATCGGGGTGAAAACGGAGGTGAGTATTACGCACTTCCAAAAAATACTTTCATAGCTCCGTTTACAGAAATACGAATTCCTCAAGACATAACAAACTTTAAAAATGATGGAGTATTAAGAGTGGTTGAACTTTTGTTTCCAAATGGAAAAGTTGCAGCTCAATATGATCCAATAGAATCTCCTCAAAAAATTACTAGCACTGAATCCAAGAACCCTCCTCTTGTCACAAATACGATTCAAAGTGCAAGTGTGCCTCAAGCGACTATTACTAAAAAAGTTGTTTCAAATCAAAATAGTGTTGTTACTCAGCCTATTAAAACACTGCCTTTAGACTCTATTAAAGAGCGAGAAGAAAAAACAATAGAGCAAGCAACATCATCTTCTTCAACGGTGAACTTTATGACTGCTGCCGTGACAACTTCCAAGCAAAATGGTACTTCTGTATTATGGTACGCACTACCACTTCTTGCTCTTGTAATAGGCGCAAGTGTATTCCTTAGTAGTAAAAAAGAGCCCAGTGTTTTTGAAGAATATACAATTATTGAAGATGGAAAATAACAAGCAGCCAAAAAAAATTCTTATATTTTCTATGAGTTATTACCCGCGCTTTGTTGGCGGGGCAGAAGTGGCACTTAAAGAAATTACCGACCGACTTAATGATACAGAGTTTGAATTTCATCTTATAACTTTGAGGTACGACTCGTTGCTTCCAAAGTACGAAAAGATGGGAAATGTACATGTATATAGAATTGGATTTACAAAAAAGAATCCAAGCTTTGAGGATTTACGTTTTTTTCCTTTACGTCTGAACAAAATAATATATCAGTTTTGGGCACCTTTCTTCGGATTGTGGTTGCATCGAAAGGTGCACTTTCAAAAAGTATGGGCAATGATGGCACACAGTGCTGGTATTCCGGGTAATATTTTTTCGCGAATTTCTGGTATCCAACTCCTCCTTACCCTTCAAGAAGGTGATCCTGTAGATCAAATTCAAAAACAGATGCGACTTTTCGGACCTTTTTTTTCAGGAGTATTTAGACAAGCGGGCCAGATTCAAGTAATCTCAAAATTTCTAAAAAACTGGGCTTTGCAAATGAATGCAAAAATATCACCTGAGGTTGTGCCAAATGGTGTTGATACTCGGGAGTTTGCTTTTTTAGCAAAAACAAATAATGTAAACGAGTTTAGACTCATTACAACATCTCGACTGGTTCCTAAAAATGGTGTAGATCTCGTAATTGAGGCTATGACATTATTACCTCATAATGTTTATTTTGACATTGTTGGTGACGGTTTTCAGAGGGGAGAGTTAGAGGGGAGAGTTACAGAGCTCGGTCTTCAAGAAAGAATTATTTTTCATGGTCAGAAAGATAAAAAAGAAATGATAGAACTTTTACATAAAGCAGATATTTTTATACGCCCTTCTCGCTCAGAGGGTTTAGGAAATTCTTTTTTAGAAGCAATGGCTACAGGTTTGCCGATTATTGGAACTGAGGTTGGCGGAATACCTGATTTTCTTTTTGACCCTAAAACCCACAAAGAAAAAGCGACCGGACTTTTTTGTACTACGTTAGATTTCAAAAGTATTGCAAATTGTGTGCAAGATCTAATAAAAGATCGATCTCTCTACAATCGACTTCAGACAAATGGTGTAAGTCTTATTGAGGCAGAGTATACCTGGGATTCAGTTGCACTCCGTATGAAAAAAATATTACAGGCATGAAAATAAAAAGCATTACACTTGTCTCCACCTTTTTTCCTCCATCAATAGGGGGGCCAGCCACTTTTGTTTCTCATATTGGCCCTGAATTTGAAGCATTAGGATGCACGGTTTCATATCTTAACTTTGAGCCATATAAAAAATTTTCTAAACCAAAACGTTTTTTTTATTTCCTTTTTGATTTATGGAAAAAGACAAAGAATACAAACCTTGTATTGATCGCGGATACATGGAGCGTGCTTGTGCCTACTGCTATCTTTTGTTTTTTTGCCCGCAAAAAATATGCAGTAAGGATTGGAGGGGACTTTCTTTGGGAAACATATATTGCTCGAACTAAAGAACATATAAAGCTTTCTATGTTTTATTCAAATAAAACAAAGTTTTCATGGAAAGAAAAGATAATT
>JBDHUT010000040.1:0-5410 GCA_039809305.1 Minisyncoccia bacterium | reverse complement strand
ATAGAAACCATAAATAAAAAGAACTGTGAAAAATCTTGAACTATTAAGTATAGGAATACTTTACGAATATTACTGAATATAATTCTTCCTTGTTCTATTGCTTTTACTATTGTTTTAAAACCACTAGTCAAAAGCACAATATCAGCAACTTCTCGTACTGCATCAACTTGTGTCCCTACCGCCACACCAATATCAGCAGCTTTAAGTGCAGGTGCGTCGTTTACTCCGTCACCAAACATGGCGACAACTTCGCTATTTCTCTGCAACGCATTTACAATCCGTAGCTTATGCCGAGGAGACACGCGTGCATAAAGTGCAATGGTTTTTGAACGCTCTTGAAGAGTATCCTCGTCCATAGTTTCAATATCGTGACCTTCAACAATTTGACTAGGGGTAAAATCAAAGCCAATTTTTTTAGCAACAACAGAAGCTGTTTGCTTGTGATCACCCGTCACGATAATAGTACGGATGCCTGCTCTATTTGTTTCGGTAAAGGCTCCAACCACATCTTCACGTATAGGGTCAGTAAGAACAATAAAACCTAGGAGCGAAACATTGTTTACAACCTCATGAAGATCGTCATACTTCACATCAAGAGATACTGCTTTGTAAGCTGAGGCAACAACACGATATCCCTGCGAAACAAAATCTTCTAGTCTTGCTATTATTTTTTTGTATTCATCTGAATCTTGAGAGAGCTCTCTATCACCTACAACCAACGATTTGGTTCGTTTGATTATCTGCTCTGGAGCACCAATAACATAAAGGTCAAGATGTGTATCTGACATCTTACGTAAGGATGCTGAATATTTATGGTCGGAAGAAAAAAGAATCTGGTCAATAAGTTCATTTTTCTTATCTTCTTCATACGTATCAAATCCAAACTGAATCGCAACACGGAGTAAAGCTTGTTCCGTGAGTGTGCCTCGTATAATGAGTTCATCATTTTCCGCGCCTGGATTTTCTACAAAAGCGTCATTTGATAACAAACCCGAGAGTGCAAGTCTTTGAGAAACTGAAGAAGCTTTTGATTGAAGAATTTCCTTGTCATGTAATTCTTCTGCAGAGAGCTCCTGGTCTGCTGTCACAATTCCCGTAACCGCCATTTTTCCTTCCGTGAGGGTACCTGTTTTGTCAGTACAAATAACCGTTACTCCACCTAATGTTTCTGTTGAGGCAAGACGTCGAACCAAACCTTTTTGCTTGAGAATACGACGCATTCCAAGAGCAAGAACAATAGTAATAGCAGGCAAAAGACCTTCAGGAATTCCTGAAATAAAAAGCGCAAGTGCAACTTCCAAAATTTCACTCAAAGGGCGTCCCGTTAGATATCCTTCGAATACAATGATGGCAGTGACAATAAAAATACCGATGCCGACAATTTTTGAGAGCGAAATAGTCATCAACTGAAGTGGGGTTGGCTCCTCTTCTGTCTCTTTAAGTAACATCACAATATCTCCATACTGCGTCCGAACACCCGTTTCAAGAACGATAATCTTAGCAAGCCCTTCTTCAACAACACTCCCCATAAATACCATATTCAGACGATCTCCAATTTCCGCATCTGCATCAACGTCTGCCGAGGCATCTTTTTGAACAGCTTTGGATTCACCAGTGAGAGTTGCTTCATTAATTTTAAGCGTGCGACTTTCAATGATACGTCCATCCGCAGGAACTCTATCTCCAGCACGGATAATAAGTACGTCGCCTGGCACAATCTCGGACGCATCTATTTCTTGTTCTTTGTTATCACGAACAACTCGAGCACGAAGTTTAATAACTCCTTTCAAAGCACGTAAAGATGCGTTTGCTTTATATTCTTGATAAAAACCGACAATAGCATTACTTAAAAGAACAATAAGAATGAAGATACCTTCTGAAAGATTGTGTACAGAAAAAGAGATTGCTGTCGCAACCATCATGATATACATGAGTGGACTATTGAACTGACGAAGAAAAAGAAGCCAAGCAGGGCTCTGTTTTTCGGGTGGAAGTTCGTTTTTACCAAATCGAGATAAACGCTCTTGTACTTCTTTTTTAGTAAGACCAGAAACAGAACTTTCTATCTGAGCAAATACATCTTGTATATCAAGGCTGTGCCAATGTTTATTTGTCATAACAAAAAATACCTGGAGAGTATTTAGTTTATTTCTAAACTTTTTCCGGAACTATAAAAATAGCAATAAAGTACGCGATAACACCAGGGAAAATTCCAGTGAATACAACTATAAGAGTCCAGACGAGTCGGAGCATTACAGGATCAACATCAAGATACTCTCCTAAACCACCGCAAATACCCGCAAAGATTCTATTCGTCTTACTTCTATATAACCGCTTCTGTTCTTTTATCTCAGTGTTTTCCATATAAGTTCATAATACCCTATGTTGTATTTTTAGGGTACACTTTACATATATGCAGCCAACGCTCAAACCAAATCATTGGTGGAACTCTCTTTTTGGAGATATAAATGGCGTTATTCGTTTTCTTATTGTATCTGACATTGTTTTCCAGGGCGCATGTGGTCTTTTTGGACCACTTTTTGCCCTCTATATTAGTTCATATATCACCGACACCGATCCAATTGTTGCAACAGGAATAGCGGCCGCTATATATCTTATTGTAAAAAGTGTTGCACAGATTCCCGCTGCTTGGATTATCGACAAAATTCGAGGTGAACGCGACGATTTCATGGTGTTGTTTTTTGGAACACTTCTTGCGGCCATTACACCACTTGCATATTTATATATTGATTCTGCTTACGAACTTTATTTTGTCCAGGCACTATATGGACTCATTACCGCAGTCACTTTCCCTTCGTATCTAGCAATTTTCACTCGACATATTGACCACGGAAAAGAAGGAACTGAGTGGGGTGTGTACTATACACTCATTGATATATCAACAGCAGCAACAGCAGCCATAGGTGGAAGTATCGCTGCTATATATGGATTCTATGGTCTTGTATGGGTATCTGTAATATTCAGTGTCCTTGGCGCACTTCTCTTGATACCAATACGTCCATATCTCAAAAACAAGTAACACTAAAATTCTACTTATTTAAATTCAAATACAATATCACTAAAATTTTGTATTTTATTGTTTTTATCCAAAACAATTCCTTCCTTCTTGTATAATCGGATACGCTCTTTTTTATGAGCATCATCTATCCAAACACGACCATCAGCATACACAATTCTATGAAATGGAATATCTTTTATTCCTTCATTGTATGCTTTCGCTAAAATTCCTGTGATACTTTGCGATGCCATTGCTCCGCCACCTGCGGCCTTTGCAATTCTTCCATACGTTGTAACTCTCCCAACAGGAATCATACAAGCAAGCTTTACAACATACTCACTAAAAGTCATATATCAAAATTGAAAGCTTTTGAAGCTACATCGACACAATAAATGCACCGAGCATTATTCCTAAGAGTTGATATGTAACCATAATAAGAATTTGCTTCAACCAATATTGTTTTTTTGTATTACCCCAAATAACACCACTAATCTGAGTTGGAACAATAAATCCAAGCCACACCCAAAAAGCAATATGGTACAAACTAAATGGTGTCACTGCCGCTAAATTTACTAATGCAAAGGTAGAAAATAAAGTGAGAAAAAATTGGAGAATATAAAATGGTCCCATTGCTTTTTGCATTTTTTGAAGCTCCTCTTTTGAAAAATGTGTCGTCTCCATAATACGCATCCACGTATTACCAAAAAGGACCGGTGAGTACCAAACTGCACCAAGTACAAATTGTGCCACCGCCGCAAAAATGACAAGCATGTATTGTGTTTCCATATACTACATTCTATAACAACTTAGACACGTATTAGATTTACAGTACACAGAATTTGAAAGATAGACTATTTCATGTATATTTTTACTAGCTCTTTCGCCATCTTGGAGATTGGAATGATTCACATTGTGATAACAGCTATCCTCAGCCCAGGTAAAGCTCTTTTGTACGAGCACCCAGGAAGAAAAGGTCAACGGAAGTTTGTACCTGTATACAAAGCATTTGCACGTAACAAAGTCGGTGACAAATTCGACTTTTTGGTGACACGGGATTCATCAACAGCGGTTTTTGGCAACCTAGAGGACCGCTATGGAGAACATGGTGAATGCCCTCCTTCACTAGAAAAACCATACATTGGTTTTGTTCGGACCGACGGCCCAGTAGGGTTCCGAATCCAATTCTTTGACCCGAACTACAAAGATGAAATGAGTGTGATGTCTCCAAGTGGTATAAAAAGGAAACATCTCCAAATTCACTTTGGAGCAGCGGCATCGCATGGATGTATTCTGGTAGCAGGTCGTCGCCGTGAATACAAAAAACATTTTGAAAAACCTTTGCGAGCCCTTGGGCTCAAAGAAGGTATCGAAATCCAAATAACCGTTGAGTCGCGATGATCTCGGTATTGAAGGCACTCCTTGGGGTGCCTTTCTTTTATACTTTAGAGAACCACTTTTGCGCACTCGGCCTCCTGTGCGGACATCCAGGCCAGCAACATGGACGTCTTTTACCACTACTGATTTGCTCTCGTAAACGTCTCAAGTGATCCACCCTTGTTTCTTTTTTCTTAACAAGAGTTAGCCAACAAATCCATTCATTACGAGCAAGTGGTGTTAGCCCATTCCATAAACCCAGAAGTTCTTTGTTTAAGACAAGTACTTTTTTCAAATCACGAGGAACAAGATGCATTGATCCAGATAAAATACGTGTCGACATATATAACTAATTATACCGCGCTACGGATATGGGATAAAATTGAAATCAACTTACCTAACCCCTAAAAACACTTTCGGCTTAGTATCCATTATATTCTCTCTTATTTCTGGGAATATTTCACCTTTCTGAATCTGTTCAGCTAATCGGGTAAGCTCTCCGTCAAATGGGTAAACATAAGCATCACATTGGAACCCACCCATTGGAACCCTACAAATAACTTCTGGCATTTCAGAAAGTATATACATGCTTAATCTTTCTATGTCTTTTTCATCAAATTTTCTTTCTTCATTTGCAACACTATTTTTTACAATATCCTTAATTTTTTTTGAAAATTGACTTGACGCATAAAAAAGTTCAATCAAATATGCCATTTTTTTCTCGTAAGCAGGATCAACAATTTTATTCCAAGTTATATAAGTAATTTTATCTTGAATATCTTTTGAAAAAATATTCTCAATTAACCCTCTAGTGCTCTCAAGTATTTCTACACCCATTCTTGTTGAGCGCATCATTGCCCTTTCGGTTGACATTTTTCCACGCACTTCTTCGTTTATTGAATGTATCGAATCCGCAACATAAACAATAACTTTATCTTTAGAATAATCCAAAGACCATTTTACTAATTCAACAATGTTTTGTGGGGTAAACCATTTATTACCCAAACTAATTCCAAC
>JBDHUT010000039.1:0-5619 GCA_039809305.1 Minisyncoccia bacterium | reverse complement strand
ATATACGCTTTTACAGGTGTCGTACTTGCTCTGCATGAAAAGAGTTCTTATGTGGTCGTTGCAAATGAAACAAGCGCCGATGAGTCAAATACGGAATGGCAAGGTAGGCCTGTAAATCACCAATGGTCAAAAACGACTGATTTTGAAAAAATAGTTCAAAGTTTTATAACCACATCCATCAATCCACATATTTTTTACTTTTCTATTTTAAGACCGATTGGCGGACTCGCAGTTACAAAACTCTTTGCAAAAATGTGCGAACCAATATTTGACTCATTCAGCAGTTGTAATAAAAATTTTACCATTGAAAAAAGTGGTTCAGGAAGATGGTGTGGTGTGTGTGCAAAATGTCTCGGCACAAATCTTCTTCTCTCTAGTTCAGTACCCCTTGAAAAAAGAATTACAATATTTGGAAGTGATTTGTATCAAAATACACAATTAGAATCAGTATTCAAAGAACTCCTTGGCTTAAGTCCAGTAAAGCCATTTGACTGTGTGGCAACTCGCGGTGAAATGTGCCTTGCGGCAACATCAGATCAGAGTATAAAATCTTCCCCGCTTGGAAAAACCTTGTCGATAGCAGAATGGAAAAAAGCTGAAGTTGAAGCAGTAAAAGCAAAACACTGGCTCTACGGCTATCGTTTAAATTTTATCCCCGAAGAGCTAAATACAAAATTACGCGCTATTATAGAAGCATGAAAATAGGAATTGTGGGTTTTGGTCGAGAAGGAAAAATGGCGCTCGAATATTGGGGGCAAAAAGCGGATGAATTTTTTGTATACGATAAAAACGAAGATATCCTCCTCCCACCATCATGTACTGGAAGATTAGGTAATTCCTATAAAGACTTTTTGGTCTCTGATTCAAAGAATATAGACCTTATTGTTCGTTCTCCAGGAATTCCACTTTGGGATATTGAAGACAGACTAGGGGCGCCGGTAACAACGATAACAAGAGAGTTTTTTGACCTTTGTCCGTGTCCTATTATTGGTATTACTGGCACTAAAGGTAAAGGAACAGCAGCAACACTTATTTATGAAATCCTGAAAAAAGACGGTAAAGACGTGTATTTAGTTGGCAATATTGGCACTCCAGCACTTTCTGTACTACCAAATCTCACAAAAGATTCTTATGTTGTGTACGAACTTTCGAGTTTTCAATTATTTGATCTCCATAAAAGCCCTCACATAGCAGTGTGTCTTCTTGTCACAGAAGATCATTTAGACTGGCATAAGGATTTAGGGCAATACCAAAATGCCAAAGGTGCTATTTTCAAATATCAAAAACCAGAAGATACTGCAATATGGTATACCGATAACGAAGTAAGCACTGATCTACACTTACTTTCTAAGGCCAAGAAAAAAATTCCTTATGGCGACTACGGTGTTGTTACAGTAAAAAATAATCAGTTTGTGTATGGTGATGAAATCATTTGTGAGACAAACATTGCTAAACTGCCCGGTAAACATAATGAACAAAATATTTGTGCCGCAATTGCTGCAACGTGGAATATTGTAAATAAAAAATCAATCATCGAAACAATACAAACGTTTTCAGGCCTCCCTTTTCACATTGAAACAATTGCCACACATAGAGGTATTACTTTTGTAAATGATTCATTTGCCACAAATCCAACCGCAACAGAAGTCGCAATCGCAAGTATGCAAGAAGACACGACACTTATCATCGGTGGTGTTGATCGAGGTCTCCACCTTGAACCATTCGCGCAAGCAATTGAAAAATTTCCATATATCAAAAACGTATTATGCTTTGGACAAGAAGGTATGCGCATACAGGAAACACTGAGTAAGCACAACATATCTTCTGAGTATATTAATGGCCCCCTTCTTGATGTATTCAAACACGCAATTCAAATAACAAAAGGAGGTGGTACGATTCTTTTTTCACCAGGAGCACCAAGTTTTGATATGTTTAAAGATTATATCGAAAGAGGTAATGCATTTAATGCCTTAGTGGCACAGTACACACAAGATTTGCTATAGTGTCAATTAATTATGGAAATAGTTCAGATCGGCACTAAAGTATTACGCGATACAGCAAAAGAAGTTCCAAAATCTCTCTTTAGTTCAAGAGAGTTATTTAAAATGCTTAAAGATATGCAAACTGCTCTTGATTCACAAAAAGACGGTGTTGCAATCGCCGCCCCTCAAATCGGACTACCGTATAGAATTTTTCTTGTCTCACCAAAAGCTTATCATGGAAATACAAAAGATGTTCGACTTGTATTCATCAATCCAACTATCATTAAAAAATCAAAAAAAAGTGAGATGATGCCTGAAGGGTGTTTGTCTGTGCGATGGAAGTACGGCGAAGTGAAACGAAGTGTGAATACAACTGTGGAGGCGTATGATGAAAACGGTATAAAGTTTACTCGTGTTGGTGGCGGCCTTCTTTCTCAGATTTTTCAACACGAAATAGATCATCTAGACGGCGTGCTGTTTATTGATAAAGCTAAAAACGTTGTAGATCAAAAACCTGAAGATAATACATAAATACATGAACACACCTTTTATCTTCTTTGGTACACCAGAGCTTTCTACATACACCCTTACCGCTTTAGAAAAAGAAGGATTGGTTCCAAATGTTATTATTACAGCTCCAGATTCCCCGCAAGGGCGTGGTCTCGTTCTTGCCCCATCACCCGTAAAACTATGGGGGCTCGAAAGGAACATTCCTGTATACACACCAGAAAAAATCCGCAATAACGAAGAGATTCATCAACTTTGCAAGCAATATGAATTTGCTATTCTTGCCGCGTATGGAAAAATTATTCCTCAATCTCTTTTAGATTGTTTTTCAAAAGGAATTTTGAATGTTCACCCATCTCTCCTACCTCTATACCGAGGACCTAGCCCGCTCGAGTACCAAATTCTGCAAGATGAAAAAGAATACGGAGTAACTATTATCAAACTCGATAGCGAATGCGACCACGGACCAATAATCGCACAACGAGAAATTCGTTTTGCTGACACGCCGTCAAAGGAAGATTTGGGTCAAAAAGAATTTACCGAAGGTGGTAAACTCATCGCACAATACATCGGACCATATCTTTCTGGAGTACTTCCAACCCTTGAACAAAATCACACTCTTGCGACCTACACAAAGAAAATAGAGAAAAAAGATGGTGAAATATTTTCTCACGATACTGAGCGACAAAGGTATTTAAAATATTTAGCATATAAACCTTGGCCTGGAACTTTTTTCTTTACTAATTACAATGGTAAAAAAATCAGACTTAAAGTTACACAAGCGAGATTTGAGGAAAACATATTCGTAATTGAAAAAGTTATTCCTGAAGGGAAAAAGGAGATGCTTTATAGTGACTTTCTCCGAGGTGTTAAATAAATAAAAAAACCTCTCATATTCAGAGGTTTTTTATTTATTAACAGAGCAACTACTGTAGAATTATTTTTTCAACAATAACATCTTTTACCGGTCTGTCACCAGGAACCGTCGCAACGTTTTCAATCGCAAGAGCAACATCAAGTCCACGAGTTACAGTACCAAAAATAGTATGTTTTCCCACAAGCCAATCTGTCCCCTGTGGTGCAGTTACAATAAAGAATTGGCTACCATTTGTTCCAGGTCCGGCATTTGCCATAGCAAGCACACCTTGATTCATTTCATCATTTTGGAACACTTCGTCCTTAAATACATATCCCGGACCACCAGTTCCCCACTCATTCTTAAGATTTAAATCTTTTGATTTTGGATCACCACCTTGAATCATAAAGTTTTTAATAACTCGATGAAAACGTGTACCGTCATAAAATCCTTGTTTTGCAAGTTTGGTGAAATTTGCAACAGTCACAGGAGTTTCCTTTCTAAAGGTAACCTCAATGTCTCCGTAATTTGTCTTAAATGTTGCTTTTGTGATTTGTTTTTCTTCCATAGGCTTATTTGTTGAAGTAATGTTATTTGTAGTCACAGTATTATTGTTTTTTAAAGAGATTGCAAGATTGGTGTTTGCAACTTGATTCATTGCAATAATATCACTACTTATTTTTTCGATTTCTTTATTTGTTGATGCAATAGCTTGATATACAACACCGAAAGTTGATAGGGTTACAAAAATAAATATAACCCAATGTGTCACATTTTTTGATTCAAAATTCATATGCATTATTTATCACTTCTCTTTTTTCGAAAAATGTCACCAACACCTTTCATCATACCTTTAACCATAGACGCCCCGCGACGAAAGAGTGTTCTGTCTTTGTCTTTGTATGAGCTAAGCTTTCGAGCTAATTCGTCTCTCATTTCGTCAATAGCAGCATAGAGGTCGTCTTTGACTGCCACAACACGAATAAGTGTATGTGCGACATGAAAGTTTACTTCTGCACGGAAAACATCTCCTTGCTTATGATGATGAGTTGTTTTTCCGATTTCAACCGCCGCATGTAAAGATTCCTCGGATACTGTTGTCAATTTTTGCACTGACTCAACTCGTTCGGTTACATACAAACGAAGAGCTTCAGTAAGATCAATGTTTGTCGCTTTGATTGATATTCTCATATCTCTATTATATCGCGTTTACACCAAAGTAAAGATATCGACAATTTTATGAGGTGTTGTATGACCTTTAATAATCTTTATATGCTTTGTTTTAAAGTATTCTTTTAAGATTTCAAGCATTTCCTTATTTGCTTCATTTCGTTCCCGAGAAGCTTGCACATGCACAGCATAAGAATCATGAGCTATTTCCATGATTAACTGTTTTTTTGCCTCAGCCTTCACACGAACTTTGACCAACATATTCTAAAGGGTAATTGTATACACAAAGTTTGTCCCACCAGCTTTACCAAATGGCATCCCCCCAACTAACACAACTGAATCACCTTTTTTAAGTGAGCACAGTTTCGCACTTACCTCTTTTGCGCTCGCAATTGCATTATCCAGAGTTTTAAATGAAGTAATAAGGTGTGGAGTTACACCGTATGAAAGCTGTAACCGATGAATAGTTGAGGTATGTGGTGTAAGAGCAAGGTGTGGAATATCCATACGATATGAAGCTACTCGCCGTGTTGTGTTTCCTGTTTCAGTAAGAGTTACAATTGCTTTTGCTTGGATTTTTTTAGCAAGTTCGATAGCCGCCTTCACAACCCCATCTGAATTAGTCCATTCATATGCGTTATAGTTCCCTGGACGACGTGCGCGAGAAACACCTAAAATACGAGACATCATTGAAACTGCTTCAAAAGGAAATTCTCCAGCAGCAGTTTCTTCAGAAAGCATAACGCAATCCGTACCACCAAACACAGCATGGGCAACATCAGATACTTCTGCACGAGTTGGTGTAGGTCGACGAGTCATAGATTCAAGCATCTGTGTTGCGGTAATAACAGGAACATTATATTTACGGGCAAGATCGATCATTCTGTTTTGATATACAGGAACATACTCCGTAGGTACTTCAATAGCCAAATCACCACGCGCAACCATAATGCCGTCAGATACTTTCACAATTTCTTCTAGATCAGTAATCGCTTCTTCTGTTTCTATTTTTGCAATTACAGGTAGATTAAAACCATTTTTCTTCAAAAATGCTTTTATATCAAGAATATCTTTTGGACTTCGCACAAAAGAAAGTGCAACGCA
>JBDHUT010000038.1:0-5630 GCA_039809305.1 Minisyncoccia bacterium | reverse complement strand
TTACGGTGATGTCAGCAATTATTCTTGCAAATTATCCTGAGTTTAGAAGCCGGAGCGCACTCGATAATTTAACAGCTCAGGTGGCAATTGTCTTTCGTGAAGCGCAGGTGTATGGAATTTCGGTACGGGAAGAAGGCGACGCTGATTTTGATGTAGGTTATGGTGTTCATGTGGATATAGATTCTAGTAAAACTGGCGACAAGGAATTAGTTATTTTTGCAGACAGAAATAAAGATAAAATGTTTAACCCTGGAACTGATAAAGATTCGGATAGTATTCTCGAAACGTTTAAACTTACAGGTGGCGAAAGTATTACCCAGCTTTGTGCGCCGAGTTGTGTTGGTGGAACCATTAGACCACAGGAGCAACCTTCTGTTACCGCAGTATTTGTGCGACCTAACCCTGATGCATACTTTAGTGTTAAGGGTGTATTAGATGAAAGTTTATCAAGTATATCTCTTAAAATTTCAAATAGGTCTGGATCGTACAGTAGATATGTAGAGGTATATACGACCGGACAGATTTCAGTACGATAAGGTATAATGAAACTGTATTTCATGAAAGCTTTTCGACCTCAAATTCAAAAAGGATTTACGCTTGTAGAAATGCTTGTGGCGATAGCTATTTTTATGATCGTCGTTACTACTACTCTTGGAGCATTTCTTAAGATGGTTGATATAAACAAAAAAGTGCAAAGTGTGCGAAATGCTATGGATAATGCAAACCTTGCAATGGAGACAATGATGCGAAACATTCGGTTGGGGTATGATTATTGTCAGGTTGGTAGTTGTGGTACAAATAAGATAACCTTTAGAGATCAAAGTGGTACAAAAATTGTGAGTTATGAGTTACAGACATCTGATAATGGTGCGGAAAACGATCCATTAGGAAGAATGGTGCGTATCATAGACGGTGATTCTGTGGCTATTACTTCTCCTGATTTGGATATTGATAACCTTGAATTCGAAGTCGTTGCTCCAACGATTAGTGATGATGTCCAAGCTCACGTAAAAATCTTTGTCAAAGGAAAAACAATTCTTCCAAAAAACGAACATAATTTTGATTTTTCGTTTCAAGCACTAGCTACACAAAGACTCTATGATAAATAAAACATCTCAAAATAAAAATAAAGGATTTACTCTTATTGAGGTGCTTGTTGCTATTTTTATTCTTATTACAGCTGTTGTGGTACCTCTTACTATTGGATCAAAAGCATTTGCGTACTCCAATTTTGTCCGTGACCAGTCGACAGCTTCGTATCTGGCGCAAGAGGCGGTTGAATACATTAGACTTCAAAGGGATAATGCAAGTCTTCAGTACGACGGTTTTAATAATCCGTGGGAAGTGTTTAAATCTGCCGTAGGTAATTGTATGTCAGATCCAGATGATTCCGATCTGGGCGGATGTTATTTTAATGTACAAACATCTAGTCCGTCTATCACTTCTTGCGATGGAAAGTGCCCATCGATGTACCTTGACTCTAACGGGTATTACACATATGTCGATACTTCAGGTAAATGGTTTTTAAGGAGTGTTGAAACTCAGGTCGTTGGTTCAGGTGCTTTGGAGCGTCTTCGTATTGATGTTACGGTGCTTTGGAATACAAACGGTATTGACGAAAGAAGATTCGAAGTAACTGATTACGTAACTCCATGGCAAATATGATTATACAAAAAAGAGGATTTGTTTTAGCATTTTCGCTCCTTATTTCGAGTATTGTTCTTGCGCTTGCATTTGGAATTTTTAATATTCTTTTGAAACAAATTGTTCTTACTTCTTCTGCAAGAGATTCTCAAATTGCTTTTTATGCAGCGGATGCTGGAGCCGAATGCGCACTCTATTGGGATACTCACACTTCAAGAACCGTTGCCGACGACAGTGATGAGGGTTTTTATGACACAGAAGGAAATTATCGATACTCATATAGAGGGGTATTTGCTCTTTCTGCAGACCATCCTGATCGTCAAATGAATGAAGGTCCCTCATATCCAACAGTAGGACCCCTTTCTTCTTTTTTGGATTCAGAAAGTAACTTTACTTGCGGATTAGGGATACCTGATTCACCTGGCTTTTCTGATAATGGTACTGATTTATCGGTTACAAATTTTCGTATGAATCTTTCGTCTGATGGGAAAATATGCGCACTCGTCACAATAGAAAAGAGGTTTAACGCAGAGTACGATACCATCATCCGCTCTCGTGGCTATAATGATTGTAATACCACAAACACTCGTCGTGTTGAGCGTGCAATTGAAGTAAGGTACTAATATGAAAAAAGCTGAAGTAGAAAAGCGTATACGAGAACTTCGCTTGACACTTGAGCATCATCGGTATCTGTATCACACATTAGATGCACCAGAAATTTCCGATGAAATATACGACTCACTTTTACGTGAACTCGATTCTCTCGAAAAAGAATTTCCAGAGTTTGACCACCCGATGAGTCCAACACATCGTGTTGGCGGGGAGCCAATAGCTGAGTTTCAAAAAGTAAAACACGATATTCCGCAGTGGTCATATGATAACGTTTTTTCTTTAGATGAGCTTCTTGCGTGGGAGAAAAAACTTCTAAATATTTTAGAAAAAGAAGATATTAAAAAACGTCCCACATATGTCGCGGAACTTAAAATTGATGGCTTAAAAATTGTTCTTACATATGAAAAAGGAGTTTTGGTGCGTGCCGCAACTCGGGGTGATGGTGAAGTGGGTGAAGATATTACAGAGAACGTTAAAACAGTTCGGTCAATACCACTTTTTCTAGCAGAACCAATATCGATGACTGTGATTGGTGAAGCGTGGATTGATAAACATGACTTAGAAAAAATTAATAAACAGCGTATCAAGGAGAGTCTTCCTATCTATGCAAATACAAGAAATCTTGCGGCAGGTACCCTTCGTCAACTTGACCCGAGTATTGTTGCAAAAAGAAATATTCATATATTTGCATATGATATTGAAGGAATAGAAAAAGAGTATACTTTTGAGTCCCAATGGGAAGAACTTGCTTTGTTAAAAAAACTTGGATTTGAAGTTAATAATGATTCTAAGAAATGCTTTAATCTTGAGCAGGTTGAAAAAGTGTATCAAGGGTGGATACATAGACGACACAATGAAAACTATGGGATCGACGGTCTTGTGGTAAAGGTAAATGAGCAGGATTTATGTGAGCGTCTTGGTTATACGGCAAAGTCTCCACGATTTGGTATTGCTTATAAATTTCCCGCTGAAGAAGTAACAACGATTTTACGTGCTATTACTTTACAAGTTGGTCGGACAGGAGCGATTACTCCAGTTGCTGAGCTTGATCCTGTGTTTGTGGCTGGGTCACTAGTAAAACGAGCAACACTTCATAATAAAGAAGAAATAGAGCGACTTGATGCGCGTGTCGGGGATACGGTGAGCTTGCGCAAGGCGGGGGATGTTATCCCTGAAATTTTTGATGTAGTAAAAAGTCTTCGTCCAAAAAACGCAAAGAAGTTTGTTATGCCAAGTAAGTGTCCATCATGTGATTCTATGCTCCAAAACGAACATTCTGTATCTGGAGATGAGTCAGTCGCGCTCTATTGTAAAAATAAAGATTGCCCGGCAAAACACCGAGAAAACATTATTCATTTTGTTAGTCGTAAAGCTTTGAACATTGAGGGTCTTGGGGAAAAAATACTAGAAACTTTTATTGATCTCGGACTCGTGCACACATACGCTGATATTTTTAGATTAAAAAGAGAAGATATTGAAGGTCTCCCTGGTTTTGGTGAGAAGTCTGCTGAAAATTTAATTAACGCAATAGAAAAAGCAAAAGAACAGCCATTTGATCGTATTCTGTATGCTCTTGGAATACGTCACGTCGGTGAAGAAACGGCACGTCTCCTTGCGGCACATATTCAAAAACCAAAGAAAGTGTTCCAGATTACTGAGGCAGAAATTGAAGGTTTATATGGAGTTGGGGGTGCTGTTGCGAGCTCGTTTGTGTCTTGGTTTAAGGATGCGCGTAATAAAAGTATGTATGAAGATGTGTGTGAGTATCTTGTTATTGAAGAATTTAAGAATGAAAAAATAAACGCAAATCTAACAGGTAAAACTTTTGTACTTACTGGAACCCTTGAAACCTTATCTCGAGAAAAAGCTGGTGAAGAAGTCCGGAAGCGTGGTGGTAGTGTAAGTAATACGGTTTCTTCTAAAACGAGTTATGTTGTGGTAGGAGCAAATCCTGGAAGCAAGCTTGAGGATGCGCAAAAAAAAGGTGTCCAGACTCTTTCAGAGGTTGAGTTTTTGGACCTCATCAAGTAAATAAAATCATGCTATTCTGTACATTATGAAGTTACAAGATACTGATATCAAAAACCTTGCAAGTCTCTCACGGATACATGTCTCTGATGAAGATGCGGCAAAGTACGCTGAAGAATTCACCGCGATCCTTTCGTATGTTTCAGAAATCCAGTCGGTAGATGTTCCAGAAGTACATGATATTTCTAATGTATCTAATGTATTTAGAGAAGATGTAGCTCAAGATACAGGCTTCACTGAGAAGTTTTTACGAGAGGTTCCAAATAAAGAGGGTGACTATGTTAAGGTAAAACAAATTCTATAAATCTATGTATACCGCACACGAAATAGTAAGACTTGTCTCTTCAAAAGAAAAAAAGGCAGTTCTCATTGCACAGGAATATTTGCATCGTATTGAAGAAAAAAATAAAGAACTTAATGCATATCTCGAAGTTTATACTGATGTATTAGATCAGGCGCGTGCAATAGATGCTCGAGTTGAGGCTGGGGAAGTGATGCCACTTGCTGGTGTTTGTATTGGTCTTAAAGATAATATTTTACGTGATGGGTGCCACGCAAGCGCTGGTTCAAAAATTCTTGAATCCTATACCGCACCATACTCTTCAACAGTTGTAGAGAACTTACAAAAAGCAGGAGCAATCTTTCTTGGACGTTTAAACATGGATGAATTTGCGATGGGGAGTTCTACGGAAAATTCTGCCTACGGTATAACAAAAAATCCTCATGACTTAACACGGGTTCCTGGTGGCTCGTCAGGTGGTTCGGCCGCTGCGCTTGCAGCAGATTTAGCGACAGTAACCCTCGGTTCTGATACTGGAGGGTCTATTCGTCAACCAGCATCTTTGTGTGGTGTGGTTGGGCTTATGCCGACCTACGGTACCGTGTCTCGCTTCGGTGTTGTGGCCATGGGAAGTTCACTTGATCAAATCGGACCTTTTACTCATACATCAAAAGATGCAGAACTCGTGTATTCTGTTCTTGCAGAATACGATAGTCATGACAGTACTTCTATTCCACAAGACAAGCGTGTGACTGTTGGTGTAAAAAACAAAAAGATAGGTGTACCTTTTTCTTTTATTGAACGTGAAGGAGTTGACCCAGAAGTTCTTGTAAATTTTAAAGAATCTCTCGAAACACTGAAGAGTAAAGGGTATGAAATAGTGCCAATCGATTTACCACTTGCACACTACTCTCTTGCTGTGTACTACATCATTATGCCAGCAGAAGCTTCTACAAATCTCGCACGTTTTGATGGGGTACGTTTTGGACTCTCTGTGCCAGGCACAACCCCAAATGAAACGTTTGTGAATTCTCGCGGACAAGGATTTGGTAAGGAGGTACAAAGA
>JBDHUT010000037.1:0-5900 GCA_039809305.1 Minisyncoccia bacterium | reverse complement strand
TAAAGATAGAGACCTTCTTAAGCAGGCATTTATTCATCGTTCATATATCAACGAAAACCCTCGTACAGGCTTAGCTCATAATGAGCGTTTGGAGTTTTTGGGTGATGCTGTACTTGAGCTTATTGTGACAGATTTTTTGTATCGAAAGTATCCACATAAACAAGAAGGTGAGCTCACTTCATACCGAGCGGCACTTGTAAATGCGCAGATTATTGGAGGTATCGCAATGAACGATCTTGGAATGAACGACTTCATGCTTCTCTCAAAAGGTGAAGCAAAGGATACTGGTCGTGCTCGACTTTCTATTTTAGCTGATGCGTATGAAGCATTCTTAGGGGCACTTTACCTAGATCAAGGATATGATGTATGTGATACCTTTGTTCGAAATACTATCCTTGTAAAAACAGAAGAAGTAATGAAGAAAGGTTTGTGGAAAGATCCAAAGAGTTTGGTGCAAGAAAAAGCACAGGAACTCATCGGTGTTACGCCGCTTTATAAGGTTCAGCAAGAAATTGGCCCAGATCATGATAAGCGGTTTGTGGTCGCGGTATATTTTGGTGCAGAAAAGATTGCTGAAGGTGAAGGAAAGTCAAAGCAAGAAGCAGAACAGCAGGCAGCAGAAGGAGCGCTTAAAGAGAAAGGTTGGGTCAAATAGTCTTATAGATAAAGCAAAAAAATACTTGGAAAAGTGAGCTTTTTGTGTTATACTCACAACTAGCGGGATAGAGCAGAGGTAGCTCGTCAGGCTCATAACCTGGAGGCGTCCGTTCGATTCGGACTCCCGCTACCAAGTCACCCATATAAAATTGCCGATATGAAGTGACACATGTCGATATAGCTCAGTTGGTTAGAGCGAAGGACTCATAAGCCTTAGGTCGGTGGTTCGAATCCACCTATCGACACCATAGCGCATAGTTTTTTTAAATAGAATTATGTGCTATAAATGACGTACCGCATGCAGCGGTAGCTCAGCTCAAGTTAAATGAGTAGCGAGCGCTGCAAGCGTCAGAAGGCTACGTATTTGTAGAATTCTATGTAAACAATAAAATTACCGCATGCAGCGGTAGCTCAGCTGGTTAGAGCGCTGCCCTGTCACGGCAGAGGTCGAGGGTTCAAATCCCTTTCGCTGCGCAAAAACAAAAGACACTCGAAATAATCTCGAGTGTTTTTTGTGTATGTTCTATGTATAAAAGATATCAAGAGATAGATATTCAATAAAAACTTGACAAAATAAATATAAAGTATTACTCCACACCTAGATTTGGTTTTTCTCCAAGGGGGATTACCGAATTTCAGCCGTTCAGCTGGGCACATTCCGTAAGGGGGTGTGCCTTTTTTATTTTATCTCGTAACCACTTTCTTTGTCTTTAATATTAAATCCTTTTGCTTCAATTTCTGCACGAAGACGATCTGATTCTGCCCAGTCTTTTTTTAATCGGGCAATAAGGCGTGCTTCAGCGAGGATAATTATTTCTTCAGGAATCACTTCTTTTTTCTGTATGCTGAGTTGCAGACCAAGTACTTTATCGAGTTCATCGAGTGTTGCTTTTTTATTTTCATTACTATCTTCTGATTTTATGTATTCCCATGTCTGAGCAATGACTTGAGCGGTGTTTAGATCATCATTAATAAACTCCTTACTTTTTTCAATTACTACACTGTTTATTTCACCAGAGATAGTACCAAGTGAAAGATATGCATCATACAAACGATTAAGCGCTGTCTGTGCAGCCTCAACCGCTTCAAAAGAAAAATCTATTGCGCTTCGATAGTGTGAAGTAAGGAGCCAATATCGGTATGCAAGGGGAGAAATATTTCGATCGATAAGTGTTTGCAGACGAATAAAATTCTCGCCTGATTTTGCCATTTTCCCATCTTTGATATTCAGGAAATTTACATGCATCCAATAATGCACGTATTTGTGCCCGGAGGCACATTCAGATTGTGCTATTTCGTTGGTGTGATGTACGGGGATGTGGTCTATTCCTCCCGTGTGAATATCGAAAGGTGTTTCTAAGATCTTCTCACTCATCGCAGAGCACTCAATGTGCCATCCGGGAAAGCCAACGCCCCACGGAGACTCCCATTCCATATCTCTTTTTTCACTGCTTGGTGAAAATTTCCAAAGCGCAAAATCAGTCGGGTTTCTTTTTTCGTTATTTACTTCGACTCGTGCACCTTCTTGCATTCCTTTTACATCAAGCTTCGCAAAGTCTGCGTAATGTTTAAACTTACTAGTGTCGAAATATATACCGTCAGATGTTTTGTAGGTATAACCCTTATCTTCTAACTGCTTCACGAGTGCAATTTGCTCTTGAATGAATTCTGTAGCGCGAGGGAAATGTGTATTTTGAGTACGGATATTAAGTGCTTCTAAATCTTTCTTATATTCTGCTTCGTAAAACTTCGCTACGTCCCAGGCAGTCTTTCCTTCACGGCGCGCACCTTTTTGCATTTTATCCTCTCCGTCGTCTCCATCACTTACCAAATGTCCTACGTCGGTAATGTTAATAACTTGTTTTACTCTATATTCATTCCACTCAAACATCCGTCGTAATGTATCAGCAAAGACATATGCTCGTAGGTTACCAATGTGGGCATAGTTGTATACTGTTGGCCCACAATGATACATCCGAACCTCATTTTTGTGGATAGGGCGAAATAGTTCTTTTGTTTTTGTTTTTGTATTGTATAGAAAGATGTTCATATGTTATAGCCATTTTTTTCTTTTAAACCCGAGGTAAATCATGAAGCTTACAAAAAATATAATTGCAAACATGGTGAGTGGGTCGAGTACAATCTGAGGGTCAATTATTTGTGGAATAACGGCGACGGGAAGTGCTATAAAGCTAAGCAGGGTAAGAACCTTCATAACTTCGTTTGTCCTATATGCCATAAGAGAGTCGTTGGTGCCTTGCAAACTGTGAGTGATCTCTTGGTAGTGCTCAAGTGCATTCCATATTTTTTGGTACTCATTATGCAATTTCTCACCATCACTGCGAAAAAGAACATTTTCCTCAATTTGGATCCAGATATCTTTATGAAAGCGGAGTGCACGCTTGAAATCAAGAATCTTATGGTTTATTTCTGAGATTCTCTCAACAGTTGCCCTGTGATGTTCGCCAAATATTTTTTGTTCGGTATGCTGGATGAGTAAATCCATGTCTTCAAGCTGTTTACCGATTTTTTTGTATTGTCGATATACAATGTCAAAGAAAAGATCTTTCGTAGTTTTGATTTGTTTTGCATCTAACGTATCGGTAGCGACTTCGTTTACTGAACCTATTTTTTCGTAATGAACTGTAATTAAAAAAGTGGTACCAATAATAAAGTCAACCTCTTTTTTCTTTCCACCATGAGGCACTCCTTCTGCTGTCGGAAACTGAAGCACTACGTATGTGTGTGTGTTGAAAAAACGAACTTTTGATCGTTCAATATGTTGAGTGAGTTCTTCGCGAATTGATGCATCAAACTTAAATTCATCATGAAGAGCTTGTACCTCTTCTGTACTTGGACTTTGGACGTCAATCCATGTAAAGACTTTTGTTTCAAAACGTGTAATCACAAAGGCTATTGTACCACGTTTGACCCGTCATTTTAATTCTGGGATACTGATGTACATGCGTACAAAACTCGTCTTAAGTTTGATATTTGCGGGAGGAATATTTTATGGTGGGTACACCCTCGGACTCTCAAACTATAATTGGGAATCTGTTGTTGCAAAGCAGGTTGCAGGAACCGCAGTGCCTCAAGATATAGAAAAGGCTGATTTTGCGCCAATGTGGAAAGCGTGGGCAATTCTTGATCAAAAGATAGCGCCTTCAAAGGCAAGTTCAACAAAAGTTGTGACTGAACAAGATAAGGTATGGGGCGCAATTCAAGGTCTTGCTGCGTCGTTTGGAGACCCTTACACCACCTTCTTTCCTCCGCAAGAAGCAAAAGCTTTTGCTGAGAGTGTCAAAGGATCTTTTGGGGGTGTTGGTATGGAGGTGACAATGAAAGATAAGATCATTACTGTCGTTGCTCCACTAAAGGGTACTCCTGCAGAAAGAGCGGGAATAAAGGCTAATGATCGAATAGTTAAAATTGACGGGACGTCAACCATGAACATGTCTTTAGATAAAGCTGTTTCGATGATGCATGGTGATCCTGGGACAATTGTAAAATTAACTATTCTCCGTGAAAGTGAGCGTCGTGAAATAGAGCTCACTATTACCCGTGCTATCATTGAAATCCCTACAATTGAGACTGAATTACAGGATGGTGTTTTTGTTATTCATTTATTTAGTTTTACTGAGAATTCTGCAGTAAAATTCCGAGATGCGCTTTTAGAATTTGGCAAGCTCTATGATGTAGGAAAAACTAATAAACTGGTAATTGATCTCCGAAGTAATCCCGGAGGATATTTAGAGTCGGCAGTTGATATTGCGTCATTTTTCTTGTCGGAAGGTAAAGAGATTGTTCGTGAAGTCGGAAACAGAGAATATGGCGAGAAAGTATACAGAAGTCGTGGGTTCGATGTATTTAAAGATGGTAATTTAAAACTTGCTATTTTGATTGATGGTGGTTCAGCTTCTGCTTCTGAAATTGTAGCAAGCGCGTTGCGTGATCATGAAAAAGCAATTCTTGTTGGTGAAAAATCTTTTGGTAAAGGATCGGTGCAAGAATTGATCCCAATTACAGATGATACCTCACTAAAGGTAACTATTGCTCGATGGCTTACACCAAAAGGAGTGTCTATATCTGATGGGGGAATACTACCGGATATTGTGGTGCCACATGCGACAACCACAAAAGAAGGTGAGACACCCAAAGATCTTCAACTTTTACGAGCAATAGAAGAATTAAAAAAATAGTTTTATATGAAGCTTCTTCTTCTTGTTGATGTAAAAAAACTAGCTAAAAAGGGATCTGTTGTGGAGGTTGCGGATGGCTACGGAACTTTTCTTATCCAAAAGAAAATGGCAAAACTTGCAACGGCAGGTACGGTTAAAGAAGTCATACATGTGCAAAAACAAAAGCAAGCTGGAGAAGATCGAGAAATCGAGATACTTCTTTCTGCATACACTCAGTTGGAAAATAAAGAAATAAAAATTCCTGTTCGAGTTAATGAAAAAGGTGTGTTATACGGACATGTTCATGCGGTCGAAATTTCAGAAGCTTTAAAATCTTTGTATCACGTTGTTCTTCCGCCTGGACTAATATATCTTGATGAACCGCTCAAGCATTTGGGTGAATATCAAATAGACTTGAAAGCTGGAAAGGTGAAGAAAAATTTTCAACTTACACTTGTTGCAGAAGGAATGGTTAAAGATAGAAGGTAGATTCTTGTGTTGATAAAACAAAAAAACCGCTTGAAAGCGGTTTTTTTGTTTTATTCTACATTTACTACTTTTTTTATTGAAGTCGTACCGTCAATATTCTTTTTTCGTTTTGAAGTGAAGTTCACCTTACCTACCGTTGTAGAGTAGAGAGTGTAATCGTTGCCTGTCTTTACATTTTTTCCAGCGAGAAGCTTAGATCCTCGTTGTCGAACGATAATAGAACCAGGATTTGCTTTTTCTCCAGCATACAACTTAATACCAAGGTATTTTGGTTGTGAATCACTGAGGTTTTTCGCCGTTCCGGCGGCTTTTCTTGTTGCCATATAGTAATATACTACGTATAAATAACGTGAATACAATAATACGATACTTTAGACAGAAAATCAACACCCTGGGTATATACCTGGAAAGAAGAGATATTGCCATAATAATTGTACTTATTTCGCTTACGACCATTTCCTTTTCAATTGGATACTATGCCGGGACACATAAAAATCATCCAGTAATTACAGTGCGAGATAATAGTTGCATACCACCTGTAACTGAGGCTTCGATTAAAGAAGGTGAAAGGATTGC
>JBDHUT010000036.1:0-5907 GCA_039809305.1 Minisyncoccia bacterium | reverse complement strand
CGAGTACTCGACCACACCATGGTAGGAGACGCAGGTGAAAGTCCTGCCCCGGAGCCTAGACGGGTAATACTACGAAAATAATGTGGTTGTTTGAAAGTTAAACAGCCACTCTGTTCCACGAGTGTGTGCTCGTGCTGATGAGCCAGAAATGGCGAAAACAGAGAAGTTCTTTAGACTCACACTGTGTGGAATTTTAATTTTTAGAAGTAGAAATTAAAATTCCACACAGTGGGACCTCACACAGAGCGGACATTTGTTGCGCGTGATGAGGTTGGAGAAAGGGATGGAAAAGATCAGAAATTCCAATTTCGTCGTGGTGTCCCCGGCTGAGCTGGGGGCTCGTCTGGTAGTACGACTACTAGATGAAAGAAATGTATACCTGGTACCCAACAAAGTTTTTTTGTTGGGTACCAAGGTTCGATCCGCTGCAAAGCGGATGGGTCTGACCCGCTGCAATCCGAGCGTGTTTGACCTTTTGCTTCTGAAGTCGAGCCTGACTTCAGGTGTAAGGCTGGTGACAGATATGGACCATCTGTCACAGGGACCCTGGTTCGACCGGGGGGAGCTCATGGGCGGTGAGTATCCTCCGATAAAGTCGGGGGAGGAGTATTGTTTCAAAAACGACCTCCTGTTGTTTTGTGTAAAGGAGGTGTAAAATAACTTTACCCGAGGCACAGCTCGGGAATACAAATTAATACTGTGCAGCCAAAGACGAAGTGTTTTCGTCTTTTTATCTGGGAATCGCTCATGTGAGCGATTTTATTTTTTGTATAAGAAAAATTACTTCACCACCTGACCATCTGAAAGCCTCACGATTCTATCCGCAAGTTTTCCATACTCTTCTTCGTGGGTCACCATTACGATAGTCTGACCTTTTTTGTGAAGCTCTTGAAAAAGATTCATTACCATCTGCCCTGACTCGGAGTCTAGGTTTGCGGTTGGTTCGTCGGCAAATAAAATCTTTGGATCGTGTGCCACAGCACGAGCAATAGACACACGTTGCTGTTGGCCACCTGAGAGTTTGCTCGGAAGGTTGTTTGCTCTATCTGCAAGCCCGATCGAAGCGAGGACCTCTAAAGCTTTTTTATATGCTTTTTCTTTTGGCATCCCTTGCATGAGAAGGGGGAGTGCAACATTTTCTTTTGCGGTGAGCTCTGGAATAAGTGCATAATCCTGAAAGACGTAGCCGAGATTATTAAGCCGATACTGCGTGCGTTCGGTAGTAGAAAGCGCAGTGACTTCAACATCATCAATAATCACCGCACCAGATGACGGATGATCAAGGAGTGAGACTTGATAGAGAAGTGTTGACTTTCCAGCACCGGAGCGACCCATGATGGCTACGAATTCTCCAGTTTTAATAGTAAGGTCAACACCTTTGAGTACATGAGTGATTACTTCACCCTCCTGAAATGTTTTTACTAAATTCTGTACAGTAATCATAAATATTATCTTCCTAAAATTGCGTTAAGGGTGTTTTGTCGAACAATCATTTTTGCAGGAATGTAGCCAGCAACAATTGCTGTGAACACAAGTATTCCCATACGAATAAGTGTGCCGTCGAGTGGTGCGACCAAGATACCGTCACTAAATGGAAAGTTGATTGGGTTCGCTTGAAAAAACGGCACAAGAAATGTATAGGTAATAAATATTCCTATACCAGAACCAATGACACTGTAAAAGAAGGATTGCATTACATAAGCGTACTCGATCGCACGCTCGGAAACCCCAATACCTTTTAAGATACCGATATACTTTCGTCGAGTAACAGCATTAATAAACACAACAATAAAAAGGGTGATGGAGGCAACCACAATACCGATCGATCCAAAAAAGTTCCCCAGTGTGCCAAAGAGTGCCGCGATGTCACGCACGAACTGCGGTGTACCTTCTTCAAAGGTTTGAATCTTTGCAAACTGTCCGTAACCATTTTCTTTTAGTGTTTTCTGAAGTGCCAATGCGGCAGCATCAGTTGTTGTTTTGATACCAATTTCATCAGCATCATAATTAACTGCGCCAGTGAATTTCAAAAATTCACTCTCTGCCATGTATACGCGCCCACTAATGACATCAGCTTTTGCCTGAATAATTCCGACAATTATATATTCTTTTGTATTATCTCCAATTTTGATCCGAATCTTGTCACCTGTAGCAACATTTTTAAGTGATGGGCGGTTGGCATCAATCTGATATTTTTCTACTAAATCTTTTCCTAGGACCACAACATCAGAGTCACCAGCTTCAAGAAAACGCCCCTCGATCATCTTCGCTGAAAGTCCACCAAATTCATCTTCTTGAACTGGATTAATACCGACAAGCGGCGCACCGACCTTGTTTGGCTCATCAGCGTCTTTCCGAGTTTTGTAACCAGCTTCAAGCGTCGCCCCTTCAATATAACGAGTACTAAATATTTTTACTTCAGGATTAGAACGAATAAGTGAAATGATTTCTGTTGTTTTTTCTATTTGTTTCTTCTCATCAAGAGGGGAGATGGTGAGGTCGCCATTTAATCGTGTTTTAAACTCTTGATTAATACCCACAATAAGTCCAACCAAAATTCCAGATGTTACCACCAAATTTAAAAAGGTGAGTGTCATAATAAATACAATCAAGCTTGTTGTCCAAATGCTTGATCGTTTTATTTGTCGGTAGGCAAGAAACCAACCAACCTGCACTGCTTTCCACATAGACTACTTACTTGCCGGAATAACAATTTCTTCTCCACCCACAAGTCCTTCAAGAATTTCTCGTTCACCATTACTACCCAAAATACCTTGTTTTACAATCACTTCCTTAGTTGTGTCACCGATTTTTACTGTTACAAATCGTCCGTTGTCACTAGTCTGTACCGCACGCGCTGGGACAGAAACAACATTTTCCTTTTGGCTCGTCACAATATCAATATTTGCTGTCATACCAGACTTAATGCGTTCATCATTTTTCACAAATTGAAGTGTGGCCTTGTATGTTGAAACACCGTCAGAAACAGTTTCAGCTGGATCTATTTTTGTCACTACTGCATCAAAAATAGTTTCTTTTCCAAATGCTTCAATCCAAACTAATGCCTTATTATTTACTTGCACACGAGCAACATCGACTTCTGGAATTTTTGCTTCAATTTCAAACGTACTGTCTGAAATCATAAGAATCACTGGAGTACTTGGGGAAGTATACTGACCTTTCTTGGCGTCAACTAAAGTAACCTTTCCTGTAAACGGCGCGGTGATTATTGTTTGACTTACATCTGCGTACGCTTGAGTTACTCGAGCCTGCGCTTGTTTTACTGCAGCCTCTTGAGCACGGATCCTTTCTACATCAGTACCAGAGAGTGTTATTTCTAAATCATTTTGAGCTCGCTGCACAAGAAGTTTCTGCGAAGAAATAGTGTTTCGTTTTACTGAAACCTCTGAAAGAGCAGCATTAAGAGGAGACTTTGCAAGGGTCACTGAGGAACGGTACCCATCAAGATCTTTATTTGCAAGCGCGCATGAGACAGTGAGGAGGTCGTTTGTACGACGCACAAACTGATCTATTTTTTGTAAATCAGTATAGGTATTTTTTAATATGAGATCAGTAGCTTCATTATTCGCAGTGCCAGCAGCATCAATAGACTTTTGAATATTCTTTAAAGACGTATCAACATCTAGACGTAGATTTATTACATCAATCTCGGCCTGAGAATCACATGCAGCAAATGTAAGCTTATACCCTGACCCAGTCCGTCCATCAAAAAGTGCAGAGAGTTTTACCTGTACAGCATCACTAGCACTTGCGTATGTACTACGAAGCACATCAGGAACATTGATATAACTATTTGCTAAATCCTGCTTTGCAGACTGTAAAGCTGTCTCCTTAATTCTTACTTCTTCTGGACGAGCACCTCGTTTAAGTTCATCAAGTGTTGCGCGAGCCGCGTCAAGACCAGCTTGAGCTTCTTGTAAACGACCTTGAACATCACCATTTGAAATAGTGGCAAGGGTAGCGCCTTGAACAACAACATCACCAACCTCAACCCCCACGCTCCTTACAACACCACCTCGCTCAAAAGAAAGCTCCACTTCTTTCGTAGGCTTTACTCGCCCTGTGATGTTCACAACTTCTTCAATGATTCCTTTTTTAGCTGTAACGACTTGAGTCGTTTGATTATCATCCTTTTTACTACCTCCAAAAACAAAAAAGAGTCCGAGAGCAACGATAGCAACAATAATCCAGGTCTTATACTTTTTCCAGAAGTTTTTCATATAATATTACGTCATTTGATACGTAAATGTTAGCATGTTAAGTGTCATTAAGCAAAAGGTAAGAGTTTTATTAACCTATAGTTTTCTGAGATTTTCTCGTACACAAGCTTCCATGTTTTCTGAGTCAGCAAGGTCGCAATGCAAATGAACATGCTTTGCTCCAACAGCATGTATAATTTTATTTAAAGAAAGAACGATTTTTTCTTTATCTTTTTCCGGAACAACCCCTAGAACTTCTGTTAGTTTTTTATCAAGCGCCTTGATTGATTTTTTTACAAGATTTGTACCAAGAGTTGTATTAGTAAGGTGATACTCACGCTTATTGAGAGGGTTTTGTGTACGAGTGATATATTTCTTTTCAAGAAGAAGGGAGACTTGTCGACTCACAGAAGCCTGAGTATTTTGAAGCATTTCAGCAATAATCTGTTGAGAAGCGGTTCCGTACATATAAATCATCATAAGCACATGAAACTGTGCCAAAGTCAGCTCTACTTCTTTACGCAAAGTCTGATCAATCATCTTGTCAAAAAAGAATAGACTTTTTTGGAGCATGAAAAAAAGTTCACGATTTGTAAGAATTGCCTTCTCCATAACTTAACATGCTAAGGGTATCACAAATATGATACAATACAAAGCATGAAAACAGTCAAACAGAAAATTGTCGTCGGCAATTGGAAAATGAATCCTCGCACTATCGCTGAGGCAATCGATTGTGCAAAAAAAATTGCTCGGAATCTGCCAAAAAAATCTCCAACTGTACTCCTCGCAGTACCAACTCCTTTTATTAAAGATATTCATAAGGCAGTAAAAATAAAAGTTGGAATGCAAAGCATCACAGCAGACCAAGAGGGGGCACAGACAGGACTTTCATCGGCACCTCAAGGAATGAGTGTCGGTGCGACCTTTACCATTATCGGACACTCGGAAGAACGCGCACGTGGCATAACTGATGAAATGATTGCGAAACAAATTCAAACAGCTTGCACATTACGACTGCCTTTCATTTTATGTATAGGAGAAAATACCCGAGATAAAGACGGAAAATATCTCGAGGTAATTACTGAACAATTAAAAAAGAATCTAGAATATGTTGCCCCGCGACATATTTCACTTATGACGATTGCATATGAACCCGTATGGGCTGTTGGTAAAGACGCGATAGCTGTTGCCACGCCAAAAGAGTGCTTAGAAAGTCTCATTGCTATCCGCCGTGTATTAAGTGATAGATTTGGTACACGAAAAGCGAGCGATATTCCACTTCTATATGGCGGTTCTGTCTCAAAAGAAAACGCGGCTCAATTTGTGCGAGATGGTGGAGCACAGGGTTTATTGGTTGGTCGAGAGTCTTTAAAACCAAAGAGTTTTGGCGATATCATTACTGAGGTTGGTCAGGTATAATACCTAATAAACATATGGAAACACTCCCTTATCTCAAACCTCAAAACCTTAAAGTAGGTCAACGAGTTCTCCTTCGTCTTGATCTTAATGTGCCAATAAAAAATGGAAAAGTTGGTGACACGTTTCGCATAGAGCAAGCACTTCGAACCCTCCAAACACTTCAAAAGAAAAAGGTTAGGACTATTGTACTTAGTCATTTAGGTGATGCTCAAGAAAGCCTTGGTCCTATTGTTGCGGTCCTCGCTAAAAAAATAAAAAACATTTCTTT
>JBDHUT010000035.1:0-5952 GCA_039809305.1 Minisyncoccia bacterium | reverse complement strand
CATGCAAAATAAAGTTGAATATGTTATTTCCTATATACCCCAAAAAGTGATATATAAGAATACTACGATACAAGACTAAATTGTATGAACTTCAATAATTCTTTTTGGCAAAAATTACAAAAACCATTTTTTGCTTTGGCTCCCATGGCTGATGTTACTGATTGTGCTTTTCGAGAAATGATCGCAAAGTATAGTCGTCATGGTGAAGACTTGGGTGGTCCTCACGTTTTCTGGACTGAATTTGTCTCAGCAGATGGACTTTGTAGTCCGGGGCGAGAAGTACTTTTGCGTGATTTGGAATTTAGTCAAAATGAGCGACCAATAGTGGCACAGCTTTTTGGTTCTAATCCAGAAAACATGTTTAAGGCTGCAAAGCTGTGTGCCGAAAAAGGTTTTGATGGTATCGATATCAATATGGGCTGTCCAGACAAAAGTATCGAAAAGCAGGGAGCTGGTGCCGCGATGATAAAAAATCCAAAACTTGCTCAGCAGATTATAAAAGCAGCTCAAGAAGGAAGTGGACTTCCTGTATCAGTAAAAACTCGTATTGGATATAACAAGGTAGAGTGGAAAGAGTGGCTTCCGTATATTTTAGAAATGAAACCAGCGGCTCTTACCGTGCATTTGCGTACTCGAAAAGAAATGTCACTTGTGCCTGCACATTGGGAAATGATGCCTGAAATTGTAGAATTTGTACGAGAAAAAAATAAAGAATTAGGAAACGAGACAATGCCAATAATTGGAAACGGTGATGCACTTTCTATTTCTCATGCTCGAGAACTTGCGCAAAAAAGTGGATGCGACGGTGTGATGCTTGGACGCGCTATTTTTGGAAACCCGTGGCTTTTTGATGAACACAAAAACAAAGATGAGATTATTCTTGAGGAAAAGTTTCGAGTACTACTTGAGCATACAAGATTGTTTGAAGCTAAATTAGGAGATATTAAAAGTTTTGCCATTATGAAGAAGCATTACAAAGCATATGTGCACGGCTTTGATGGGGCAAAAGAGCTTCGGGTGCGTCTCATGGAAAAAGAAAATTCTGATGAAATAGAAGAGGAAATTAAGGCATTTTTGAATACAAAAAACAGTGTACAATAAGAGTATTATGCACCAAGCGCTGTACCGTACGTATCGTCCCAAAACATTTAAAGATGTTATTGGGCAAGATCACATCGTTCCACTTCTTGAAAAAGCAATTTCTTCAAACAAGGTATCCCATGCATACCTCTTTTGTGGTGGAAGAGGAACAGGAAAGACGTCTGTAGCACGTATTTTAGCTGCCACTCTTAAAACAGACCCAGCTGATATTTATGAAATAGACGCAGCTTCAAATCGCGGTATTGATGACATTCGTGTGCTTCGTGACGGTGTGCGCACTATGCCATATGACTCAAAGTATAAAGTCTATATTATCGACGAAGTGCATATGCTTACAAAAGAAGCTTTTAATGCACTTCTGAAAACTCTTGAAGAGCCACCAGCTCACGTAATTTTTATTCTTGCAACCACTGATCCAGAAAAAGTTCCAGAGACAATTCTGTCTCGATGTCAGGTGTATACATTTAAAAATCCGAACGAGACTGTGCTTGAAGAGGTTGTGATTCGTGTTGCAAAAGAAGAAGGATATGAAATAGAAGGTGCTGCTGCACGACTTATTGCTATTTTAGGTGACGGCTCATATCGAGATACTTTTTCAGTTCTTGAAAAAGCACTTCTCGTGTCTAATGACAAAAAAATTGTTCGTAGTGAAGTAGAAAAAATAACTGGAGCACCAAAAGAATCTCTTATTATTGATTTTCTAACTGCGTACATTGAAAACGACGAAAAGAAGGGGCGAGAACTTATTGACATTATTCGTACAAATTCAATCTCAACAACTTTGTTTTTTAGAGAAGTATTAGAGCTTGCTCGACTTTCGCTTCTCGCACGTATCGATACTACACGTGTTAATGGTTTTGAAAAAATGTATGGCGATACATATGTAGCTGCAATAAAGTCATTAGCAAAAAACGCAAAACTTACTTCAAAAACACTCGAAGCGCTTCTTGGCGCATATCAAAATATAAAACAAAACGCTTTCCCAGAACTCTGGCTCGAGACTTTGTTTTAGTTTTATTTCTCTAAATCCAAAATATCGTCAATACGAATTTGGTGTACAAATTCCGGTACGTGACTTACAAGAATCATTGCGCCTTGGTATGAGTCGAGGGCTTTTGCTATGACTGGTAGGTGGCGGAAGTTTATATGGTTGGTTGGCTCGTCGAGAATAAGAAGGCCTGGTTTTTGGAGTACAAGGCGAGCAAATGCTACAAGACCTTTTTGTCCTTCTGAGAGGTCTTTTACTTTTGTATTTATAACATCTCCTGTAATCTGAAATCCTGCAGCAAGTGCACGCATTGCTTGCTCGTTTTGCTCAGGCATCGCTTCAAGAAGACATTCTCGAGCGGTTTGGTCGAAGTTGAGGTTTGAGAAGTCCTGTCGATAGTAGCCGATTTTTACATCTTTATTTATTTTAACTCCTTTGGCGGTATTGTTTGCAATAGATTCAAGAAGGGTTGTTTTTCCAATACCATTTGGTCCGATGAGTTGGAGGTGTTGGTTGCGTCTCAATTCACGTACGACACTTTTCTGTGATGGTTTATGATCTTTGATGACGGTAAGCGAAGAGATAGAAATAATTTCTCCAGAGATATCTTCCTGACAAGGAATGGTAAATGGGCGAATAGGTTTGTCTTCTTTTCGTACATCAACAATTTCTTCTTCCATTTCTTCTACTTTATCGCGCATTTTTTTTGCAACTAAACGCATTTGCCCGCCTTTCATGGCAAAAAAGTTTGCCTTGTCTTTATTGGCCTGCATTTCTTTTGCAAGTTGAGCATTTTTTCGATTCTCTCTTTCTATTCGAGCTGCGATTTCTTTGACTACTGTGTGATAGTTACCTGAGTACTGTTCTATTTTTTTTGTATGAACATCGAGATAGAGGACACCATCAGTAAAGGCATTTAAAAATTCTGCATCATGAGAAATAACAATACATGTTTTATCGTAATGAACGAGGAAGTCAGTAAGGTGTTCGATACCTTTTTTATCTAGATTATTTGTTGGTTCATCGAGGAGAAGAATGTCTGGATCTTGAATGAGAGCGGAAGCAAGAAGAAGACGTGCTTGCTGACCTCCAGAAAAACTACGGACGGTTTTTTCGAGTGGTGCATGAAGATTGACTACTTCAAGAACTTTTTCAATCATTGGATCAATAGCGTATATTTTTTTATCAAAACTTTTCTGGAAAAAATCTCGAACACTAAGATCAAGATAGTCACGAGGAATTACTTGTCGACTAATCGCAATAGAGAGGTCTTTATTTTTATTGATTGTCCCTTCAGTTGCTTTAAGGTCTCCTAAAATAAGTTGAAAAAGAGTGCTTTTTCCTGCACCGTTTTGACCCATGATAGTTGTTTTTGTTCCGCGTCTGATTGAGAAGTTTACTTCTTTTAATATAGGTTTTTTAGGTCCATACTCAAAGGATACATCTTCAAAGCGGAGTATTGATTCTCCGGATGCCATAGTGATACACACTGTACCTTAAATTTAGTATTTAGTCCAAGATTTTAAGAGAAAAGGAAAAAGGCAGATACAAATGCGCCTATCCATGAGATCACTGATATTGCACCACTTACAAAAAGTACGATACGTTCATCTTTGGTTGTTTCTGAAAACTTTTTTTGTGTCGCGATTGTCATGTATTTTTCTATTACAAAACTATTCAACACAAGTGCGAATACAAAAAGCATTTTTGAGACAAACGCACTACTTTGGAATACAAGATACTCTCGTGCTGGAAGGAAAAGAAATATTCCTGTTGTAAGCATTCCTATGAGGCCAATTGTTACCGCCGTATGAACTCTCGAAACAATTTTTTTATCAAGAGTACCTTTTTTTCCACGAAGCCAAGGTGTTGCGTATATATCGGTACATAGTATACACAAAGCAGTTACCGCAAGAATCACCAGATGTAGTAATAAAAGTATGTCGTCCATGCTTTCAAAGTATACCAAAGTTCTAGTAAAGAAGACTTGTATTTTGTATAATCCCATCTATATGAAATATGTTCTTGCTATAGCAGCGTTATTTGTAGTTGGTGCCATTGGGTATACTTTTTTTGATGTAAAAAGTGATAGTAATCAAGTTGAAAATGTAAACACGGTTTCTTCCGGGTACGCTGATGATAAAAGTGTAGAGCGAGAGGATGGTATGGATGATGACTCGGTAAAAACCCAACCAACAACAAATACCACTTCAAATGTTAAAACGTTTACCATGCAAGAAGTTGCTGTCCATAACACAGCTACAAGTTGTTATTCGGTGGTAAACAGCTCTGTATATGACCTAACATCTTGGATCGCAAAACATCCAGGTGGTGAAGCTGCAATAAAGCGCATGTGTGGTGTGGACGGTAGCGCTGGTTTTACTAAGAAACACGGAGGTCAAGATAAACCTGAAGCGGCACTTGCTTCATTTAAGATTGGTGAATTAGTAAAGTAAATTAGTTCCAAATGCCAAAAAATACTCCGGCGTAGTGTACAACTACGTATAAGAAGAATATATAGCCAAAGATACCTGTAATAACACTTAGTGCGATGATGTTTATAACTTCATTTCGTCTTCTTTTCAGGTCATCAATAGTACAAATACCTTTCTGTCTTCGGAGATAAAAAGTGATTGACGCTGTCAGCAAAATGAGTCCAATGATTCGAAATATCCACTTATACTCACCGTATAAGATGTCACTTAATGATGCTGCAAATGTAACCGTGGATAGTCCAAGCATTACGAGAATAAGTGGACTGAGGCAACATAATGAAGCAAAAAATACTGGCAAGGAACTAATTTTTAGTAACTCTTTTATTTTCATAATTACAAATATATTATCTATTTCGCAAGCAGAATGATACGGTAACAGTAGCGCCAACCATAATGGATTCTTTCTTTCTTATTTTTATCGGAAGTGCAATGAAGTGTGTTTTGTCTCCCATAGGTAAGAGTGAAGATTCCCATGTAGTTGTACCAAGAGTAATTGTAACCGGAATGAATCCTCTTTGGTGTTTTGCTCTATCTTTGAAAAGAGTAGAATATGAATTATTTAAAGAAACATAAGTCCAGCCTCCTTTACCGGGAATTTTTTTGACTACTCCTTTCTGTAGAAATACTTCTCGAGGCATGTGTATTTGTGCTTATAAAATAGTATACTGTTTTTGTGAGTAAGAAAAAGAAGCATGCAAAACATATCTTTTTCACCCAACTTCCACTTCTTATACTACTTGGAGCAGCTTCTGTTGTATTGCATGGTTTTCTTACATCAAATCAGACTGAGTTGACCAGTATTGAAGTCGCCTCATCCACCGTAGCGACAACGTCTGACTATGTTGTTGTGTCCCAAAAAGAAACAGAAAAAGTTCCAAGAAAAGAACTTTTCACGTATGTAGAGGTAACCGATGGATGTGGTGCCCATTTTGACGGAGTATGCCTTAATGTCCGTTCTGGTCCTGGGGTTTCGTATCCTATTGTGTATCAGCTTCGTAGTGGGGTAGTGCTTCGTACCGACGGAGTTCTTGTCGAGGGTGAAGGGCGAACGTGGTACAAAATTATTTTTGATGAATGGCTTCGTTATCCGGAGAGAGTAGAGAGTGACTGGTATGTAGCTGCAGACTTTGTAAGGTTACTTGAAAATCCTGGAGTAGTAGAATTTAAAAAAGGAGATTCTGTACCAAGTCAAAAAAAGATTATCATTGATATAAGCGAGCAGACTCTTTATGCCTACGAAGGTAAAGACTTATTCATGCAAGAGCTTGTCTCGACAGGGCTTGAACTCACACGGACTCCTCGCGGGTCATTTACGCTTTTCAAGAAAATGCCGAGTCGATATATGCAAGGACCTCTTCCTAATATTAG
>JBDHUT010000034.1:0-5966 GCA_039809305.1 Minisyncoccia bacterium | reverse complement strand
CAACTTAGATCTTATTCTAGGAGAACAATAGCAAACATCTATTTGTTCGTGTTCATATTTTTTGCCCAAAGTAAACATTTGTTTTTTACCGCGCTCAGTAAGATATGTTTCAAAATCACCGCAAACTAAATTACCATCTCTTTTCGCCACAGTTTCACCATGCCGAATGAGAATCATTTTTGTCAACATAAAAACAATAATTACTCTAAATATCTAAACACAGCAAACCCTTCAGCCTGATTACATCGAGCTTGAAAACCACGAAATTTGTTCATACCAATGATGGAATCGGTTTTTAGTATTTGTTTTTGACCCTGACTTACATGAGCTTCTATCGCGGCGACTTTATCTTTGACAGTTGCATCAATATCAATCCAAAAAGTGACATTAAAGGTATTCATCGTGCTAGGCCCTTCATACATCAATACTTGGGATACATTTCTACAAGCTGAAATTGCATTAAAGTGGGTGTTGCGATGATCTTGATGGACCTCATCATGATACGGTATATAAGCTCTTTGTGGGTTAATCTCACGAACAATTTTCTCAATTTTTATAATTGCATCAACGTTATTTGGAACTTTAGTATCTTCATAATCTAAAAAAAATACTTGGGAAACACCTAAAATATTAGCTGCATGCAGAGCTTCTTTTTTTCTTACCTCAACATTTACCCCTCCCCCTTCACCGCAAGTCATAATAACAAAAAAAATTTCGTCTCCATTTTGAGCATGTCTCTTTATACTCCCCCCACAACCGATCTCAATATCATCAGGGTGAGCTCCAATAGCTAAAATTTTCATACTAATTATAGTACAATTTTTTCCTCGAAGTATCTAGATACGGTAATTTCCTTCCAATTCACATCGTGTAGTTGTTTTTCGTCAATTAACTCGGATTTTAAACACTGTATAGGATCCGCTCCTGCAAGTGCAGTAATAGTAACCCCGCCGGATAACCTAGGGTTTATTTCAACCATTTTCGGCTCACCGTATACATCTTCTTTCCATTGAACAAATACAGGACCATAACAATTCATTTTTTCCAAAACTTCTTTTGTTTGCCTTATTACTTTTTCATTTTTATCAGTTTTACCTATAGAAGAAATTCCACCTGATAAACCCAGTCGCAAGCGAGGAACAATATATGCAAAACTTCCATCTCTATTTACGTAAGCATCAACAGTCCATTCTTTACCAGGTAAAATCTCCATAGCAACTATTTGCTCTCTACTATTATCTTTCAAAAAAATAAGTTCTTTTTTTGAAACAATTCGACAACCACGACTTCCCCTTCCTTTTATTGGTTTAATGAAGTAATCATCAGCGTCAAAAGAAAGATTTGCTTTATTATCAACAAAAAACCATTTTTCCATATATAAAGGAAAAAAGTTTGACATCCATTCATATAATTTATTTTTGTGGTCACACAAATTAAGAACTTCTTGAGTAGATACAATTATGTTTATATTTTCACACCCAGAATAATCTTTAACTTTATTAATTAAAATTAATTCTTCAGCTACTGTTGGAATGACAACATTGATCTTATTCTCAATAACAAAATCTCGTATCCAATTTAAGTATTTTTCTTCATCACTTACTCGTTCACAAATAACAAATTTATCTACAAAAAACTGTCCTGCACTATGAGGATTTATGTCGCACCCTATCACATAAAAAAAGTCCTTGTACTTTTCAAAAAGCTTTGCTGCGTTAATACCAGCAGGACCACCAATACCAGTCAAAAGAATTTTTTGTTTCATATTTATTTTTTAACAGCATCTATAAGGAAATTCTCTAGTTTACTTTTCATCGTATCAAAAACCCAGTCTTTAGCTAAAAAAGCTGCGTTACTACAGAGTTGTTTGTAGAGGTCACTATCATTAACAAGTCGCTCAAGTGCCACTTCAAAATCTTGAGATTTTTGACTATCAATTATTAGACCATTTTTTTCATGAATGATCACTTCCCCAGCACAACCAGTATCTGTTGAAATACAAGGTAAACCGCACGCAGAACTCTCAACCATTGGTAAACCCCAACCTTCCCAAAATGCCGTTTTTATATACACAAAAGCCCTCTTATAATAAAGAGATAACTCTAAGGGTTTTAAAAAACCAGGCATACATAATCTCGACTCTAAACCAGCAGCTATAAACTTATTTCTAACTTCTTGTTGTAACTCCCCCTCACCAATTATGGTTACTTTAAATTGTTGATATTTACGTAAAAATGGAATAACAATGTCGCAAAAAAAAAGTGGTTCTTTTTCAGGTATCAGCCGTCCAACAAAAAGAATTTCTTTTTCGCGACGATCCCAAGATAAAGCATTATTAGTATTAAAAGCTGCGCCATCTATTCCAATCGGTAGTGATGCAACTTTTTTACGGTCTACGCCAAAATCACATACCACTTGTTGCAATATACGATTTGACACACAACGAATCTTATCTGCATGCTTAAGAAAAAATATACCTAATTTATTAAGAAAAATGTTTTCAAATCGTTGCTTAATCCAAAGAGGATTATTTAGATAATCTCCATGTAATTGAGGAACAAAACTTATCCTAAATAATTTTGCAATCAAAAAACCAATTATTCCTGAGTACAAAACATCTTGTGTGTAAATAATGTCGTATTTATCGACTTTACAAAGCCTATACACTTTAAAAAAAGATTTAATAAAATTGGTAATTTTATATTTTCCCCCGACAAATAAAAAACGTACGCCTGCTTTTTCTACATTATTATTTTTACCAACACCTAAAACTAAAAAAGTGCTTTTTTTAAAGTTTTTAAAATACTCAATCTGTCGTGTTTGAGCAGTACTCCCATTATCTAGTACACCTTTATCTGTACCAACTATTAAAATCTTTATCTTTTTCATGAATACAGAAATTAAATTAATACTTTAATGATCACTGTTTTCCATCCTTTAGGACCAAGAGCCAACTTTTATTTTCCATAAACCATTGTACAAATTTCTGTACACCAGTTTGTATATCAGTATTTGCTTTATAATGTAAATACCTTGAAGCTTTTTTTGTGCTTGCCACGGTCTCCTTCACATCACCGGCCTGCATTTTTAAAAACTTAATTTTTGCCTTTTTATCAAGATACGTTTCAATAAGACTAATAAAGTTCATAAGCTTAACCGTCTCACCTCCACCCAAATTATATATTTCGTACTTTTCTACTTTCTTCACAGCACCCAAAATACCTGAAACAATATCATCGATATATGTAAAAGATCTTTGCATATCACCATTATTGTAAACATCTATCTGCTTACCGAGTAAGATATTTTTTGTAAATTTAAACAAGGCCATATCTGGACGTCCCCAGGGACCATATACGGTAAAAAACCTGAGTACAGTAACATTAATACCAAATAAATGACTGTATGTATGTGTTAAAATTTCACATGCCTTTTTTGTTGCCGCATACGTAGAAATTGCAGAATCAGTGACATCGGACTCTTCAAAAGGCCGCTTTTCATTCTTACCATACACTGAACTTGTAGATGCCAAAATAAATTGATCAATTTTTTTTGCTTTTGCAAATTCTAATAAATTTAAAGTGCCTAAGAAATTTGTTTGTTCATAAACAAAAGGGTTCTCTATCGAATACCGCACTCCCGCTTGAGCTCCAAGATGGATTATTTTAGAAAAAGTATATCCTTTTAAAGTTGTGTTTATTTTTTTTAAATTAGTGAAATCCAATTTATGAAATATAAAATTCTTATGTTTTAAAAGAGATAGTCTTTTCTTCTTTATGAGAGGGTCGTAATAGTCATTGAGGCTATCTACACCGATTACCTTATAATTTTCATCTAAAAGTTTTTTTGCGGTATGGAAACCAATAAACCCAGCAACACCAGTCATTAAAACAGTCTTTTGCTTCATATTTTTTAAGTAAACTTTTTGACCATATAGGTTCTATCCAAAGTATAGCCTAATTTTTTGTTGTAATATTCACGCACTCCAACTCCTGCAATAATAGCAACACCTTCATACCCTCTTTCTTTGGCTATTCTCTCAGCTTCTAAAACAAGTCGGCGGCCAAAACCCATATGTTGAGACTGTTCTCCTTGAGCACCGATCTTTGCCATACGTCCGTATGTATGAAGCTCGCGAATAAGAGCTTTGCCCGGCAAAACCGAAAGGTTATCATGCTCTTCAAAACCTTTTATTTCATTCCATCGCGGCAAACGAAGACGGCAAAATGCAGCTAAAGAATTTTCTTTTTTGTTTTCAAATTGAAGGAATATTTCTGTTCCTGTTTTTGTTTCGTACGAAGTTTGAGTTAGCTCAAATTCGTCTGGCAATACTTCTCTGTCTCGGATTTCACGTGCTCGAATATCTTTTTGCACTACCCCACGCTTTGCTTGATATTCGTCCACTGATTCACGAAGATTAGACTTCTTACTACTCGCTACAATATACGTAGCAGGAATATCTCGAATGATACGAATAATACGCACATATTCAGGTACTTCTCGTTCACAGTCAGCGAGCACTTGGGTAAGAGTCTCATCGTCATATGGCTGATACTCAAGCTCTTTGCGCGACCACCACTTATAAAGGAGTGTACTTTTCAAAATGACACATGGGTATACCTTAAGCATGTCAGGGTGATGATCTTTGCCTGAAAAAAGATCTTTGAACATTTGCACATCCATTTCTGGATTACTTTTCGGAAGGTTAGGCATCATGTGGTACACAATCTTAAGTCCAGTATTTCGTAAAAGCTCCGCCGACTCCGCAATTGCCTCTACTGTCATTTCACGACGATTGAAATCAAGAACATATTGATCAAGATGCTGGACTCCTATTTCTACTTTTGTTACACCAAGTCGACGAAGGTTATTAAGCTCTTCGAGATTTACATAATCAGGACGCGTCTCAATAGAAAGACCGATGATTCGCACCGGAGCTGTTTCATTTATTTTTTGAAGTGCTTCTAAGGACAACTCGCCTTCTTTTAACTCTTGTCCCTCTATTGCATTAAAATTATTACACGCCCGAAAAGATTCTTTTGTAAACCAATCTTGATAGTCACGCTTATAGTAGCTCCAAGTTCCACCAATCATAATCATTTCCACTTTATCAATTGGGTGGCCATTCATTTCAAGGGCACGGAGGCGAGATGAAATCTGCTTATCTGGGTCAAATTTGTTGGCTAAGGCACGAGCAGCCGCAGGCTCCTTGGACAGATAGCTTTTAGGCATATTTGCCTCTGTAGGGCAATAAATACACCTTCCAGGGCACGCATATGGTTTAGTAAGCAAAGATACTACCGCTACCCCAGAATTACTCCGCACCTTCAACTTTTTAAGCACCTGCTCAAGTACCTCACTTTTGTTTTCTAAGCCTTCTGTAACGCGTTTTTTGTACCACAAGAGAATTTCTGCATTGGAAGGCATTTTCCTCTCTCCATTTTCAGGTTTAGCAAATTTTCGCTTTACAATAATACCAGACCCAGACTGAGCGAGCTCGTCTCGAATAGCAAGAAATTCAGCATATAAAGCGTCATCACGCATTACGTGACGCTTTAATTTTTCTACGTCTTTTTCGGAACGGACCCCCTCAAACATATATAGCGACTATACACGCAAAAGCTCCTCTCGCACAACTTCTCTTTCACTCCAAGGATAGGCCTTGCCATTCTCTCGAATCATTGTCTCCTGAGCACCCATAGCAGTACATACGACAATGTCTCCCGACTGTGCCAACGATAATGCTTTTCTAATACCAAGCCGACGATCAGAGATAAGGAAGAATTGTTCATTTCTTTTCCAACCAGCCTCCGCTAGATATTGCCCTATTTCTTCTACAATAAGCTCTGGGTCTTCGTCGTACGGATCTGTATCTGAGACAACAGCGTAATCAGCAAGTTCTGAAACAACTTCAGCCATATCTTTTCTTTTTGACTTATCCCTGCCCACACCTTCTGAGCCAACCA
>JBDHUT010000033.1:0-6223 GCA_039809305.1 Minisyncoccia bacterium | reverse complement strand
TTGTTTGTGTACCATTCTTGTAGAAAGTGACTGTTTTAGTGCCTGTGAGTCCTGGGATGTCTCTACTTGTTGTACCTTGGTCAGGAGTGAGTGTAATGGTTACTTTGGTTGTTTTAGTGACGGGGGTGTCTAGTTTTACTCGGAGGTAGATAGTGGAGCCTTCTTTACCCTGTACTTCTTCTTGTGTGAAAGAAACGCTTGGGGTTGATTGAGCGTAGGCGGTGGAGGCGGGTTGAGGAGTGTTTGAAGGGATGATAAAGGCAAAGGCAAGGAGGGTGACACAACCTAGGATGAGAGCTGTGGGAAGGAGTTTGGGGGTCATAGATGTGTATGTTTATTTTATGTATACAAAAGGTACTAGGGGAATTATATCGTATAAGGAGTCTGTGGAGCAAGAAGTGGTGGGGATAATAAAAAGACTAGATTGTGAGGTTAAAGAAGATTAATAATTAACACTAAACACAGAGGTCTTTGTTGTTACAAATGCAATGAAGTTTTTCACAACTTGTAAGAATGCTGCTCGACCATTGAGATTAAGCGTTGGAGCAACAGGACATGTTCCGTTCGGAGGAGTGGTTTCGCTGTTGTGGTTTGGTGCGTATGAGTTTGGATTGTTTACATTACAGTCGGTGTGACATTGAGGGTCATCTTCATCATTTAAACCGTCGGAATCATTTGGTTGATTGTCGGAGCATTGAGGGGTGGAGGGATTTACGGTGTACGGAAAAGAATAATTGCAGTTCTCGCCGTAAGGAACATATGGGCTAACATCAACAGTATTGCGAGCACTTGTCGGTGTGAAATTTCTGGTTGCTGTTTGACTAGAATTTGGAGAGTTCATTGTTCCCGACTGGCCAAATTCAACAGGTTCCGTAATATAAACTCCTCCGCTATCCGGATTGTAGCGGGTACATGGATGGTATGTTGAACCATATTGACCTTCATCACAAAAATATAAAACATTGGAAATAGAGATTGAGGACATTACCCCTTCTGTGACATTTTGATCATATGAAACCTGACCCATAACATTAAAACGAAGAATAGTGTCACCATATTCTTCACCAAAACATGCTACATTTTGAGTAACAGCGAAGGTGTTACTACTAAGACCGAAAACAAAAGATAAAAGAATAAAGCATTTCAACTTAATGTTCATATATATTAACAAATCTTTAATTAGTAACCTATTCCGTCACGAATATACGCACTCTGACGTTTTAAAATATCTTCCCGAACCTTTTCTTGGGTACCCATAATAATTTGCTTCGCCTCTTCAGGATGGTAGGCGTCTTCAAGTGCAAACTTTCTTACTTCTCCAGCAGTCTGAACACGAATAGTTCCGTACCCAAACATTGTTTCAATAAACCCATTTACCTCAATACTAATATCTTGTATTTTTTCTAACTCCAATGTCGACATCTGTCTATTAAACAATGACTTTTGATCGGCGCTTATTATTTTTCTATCTGTAAGTATCCATACATCGAGGTAATACTCAGTCCACAACAAAAAACCCCACACCCATAATATGGTAAGCCACATAAAATACAACGCCCAGCCAGCATCTTGAAATCGCTCAAGACTCTGCGGTAAAAAAATATCTATAAGTGCTGGAAAAATAATTGGCAAAAGCGCAAGAAAAAAGAGGGGGGCTACATGGACAACAAACAAAATCCAGTGCTTGCGAACATATAAGAGGATTGTTTCGTTATCATCTAATACCATACATTATAAGAGTAGTGTGAGAGTGATAAAAAGTAAAATAAAAAGTCCAAGAAAGTACACTATCTGCGCAAAAGAAATGACCGGATCCTTCATATTATACCGAGTCCAGTGATACCAAAGTAAAAGGGACATCAAAATGACTCCAATACATACAATTCCAAATACCCACATTAAAACAGTATTTGAAAGTGTTGCGACTTGAGAGTATGTATTCATACTTTACGTTAATATTTCTGCACCTTTTTCAGTAATTACAATAGTATGTTCAAAGTGCGCACTCTTACTTCCATCTTTTGTATACACACTGTAGCCATCCTTTCCGTCAGTATAGACATCATCTGTCCCACCAGCAATAAGCATTGGTTCAACTGTAATAACCATTCCAGTAAGAAGTTTTGTAGCACTTCCTCCCATATCGTAATTTGGTACATATGGCTCCTCATGAACTTTGTACCCTACTCCATGACCACCTAAAATAGTTGGTGTACCAAAACCATGCTGGTTTAAAACTTTTTCTACCGCTTTACCAATATCTCGAGTTGTTTTTCCTGGACGCGCAACATCAATACCAGCATACATCGCCTCTTTTGTTACATCCATCAATTTTTTATCTTGTTTAGAAATTTTCCCTACTGCAACAGTTCGGGCAGAATCAGTAATCATTCCTCGATATTCAAAACAAGTATCAAGACCAACAATGTCACCTTCTTTTAAAACATAATCAGACGGAACACCATGCACCACAACGCTATTTACAGAAGTACACAGTGCTGCCGGGTATGGAATGTCAGATCCATCTGGCTGATACCCTTTTAGAACGGCGCTACCCCCATGCTCCTTCATCATTTTTTCACACGCACTATCAAGTTCCCGAGTTGTAATACCTGGTCGAACCATTTTCTCAAGTTCATCTAAAATAAGTGAGAGCCGTCGTCCGCCTTCTTTTAAAATTTCTATTTCTTTTTCTGTCTTAATCTTAACCATACCTTTTACAACATTCCCATTTTAGCAATTATTTCTGCATGCACTTCTTCTATAGTTTGTTCACCGTTTATATGCAAAAGTTTATAATTATCATTTTGCCAGTAATATCGCACCGCAGCGACTACGTGCTCCTCGTACCATTTCATTCGTTCTTCTATTGCTTGCAAACTTTTATCATCAGCACGACCACGATCTTTAAAACGCGCAATAGAAAATTCTTTTGAAACGTCTAAAAAGACTACAAATGGTTTTTCTCGTTTATAAAACCGCATAGCAGAGTCAAGTACTTCCGCCTCGTCAAGTTTACGTGGCGTACCATCCAAAACAAGATGTTCGTCACCTCGCATTTTTTCTACAAACAATGATGACCAGTTCCAAACAGCAAGAAACTCTGGTTGAAGACCACCCTTCTCCATCACCTCTTTCGAGAGATTGGATGAATACGTCTCGGACTGAATATACTCTCGAAAACGTCCACCTGTTTCAAGATAAAAAATTGGAGTCTCGGGGGTTTTTTCGCGAAGCTTTTGCTGTAAGAGTTCCGCCTGAGTACCCTTACCACACCCAGATCGTCCTATAAATATAAAAGTTTGAGGATTCACTCTTAAACTATACCACACCAGAAATGCTTTTACGGTGTCAGTTAAATATGTATTCATATTAAAAAACACCTACAAGAAGTGGGTGTTTTTTAATATCTGCTAATAAAGCATTACATATACTCTCGAAGCGAGAGTTGTGCATCAACCTTTTTAATGAGATCAATAACAACTGAAACCACAATGAGAAGTGCCGTGCCCCCAAGAGCAAGAGTCTGATTGCCAGTAATTGCCGTCAAAGCAACGGGGAGAACCGCAATGATTGCAAAGAATAAGGCACCCACAAAAGTTACACGACCAGCTACGTTACCAATATAGTCTGTTGTTGGCTTTCCTGGACGAATTCCTGGAATAAAACCACCGCCTTTTTGTAAGTTTTCTGATACACGCTCTGGTTCAAAAACCACTGCGGTATAAAAGAATGTGAAGAAAAATACAAGAAGGAAGTACACACCACCGTACAACCACTGATTCTGAAAGAATGCTGTAATACCACTTGAAATACTTGCAAGAATCATATTCGTTGAAGTTGCAAACACCTGAGCAAGTAGTTGTGGGAAAAGGAAAAGTGAAAGTGCAAAGATAATTGGCATAACACCAGCTAACGTCACACGAATAGGTAGGTATGTCTGTGTACTACCATATGTTGCACCGCCGCGTGCCTGACGTGCGTACTGCACTGCAATAGGACGCTCAGCTTCGGTAAAGTACACAACGCCAGCAACAGTAATAAGACCAACACCAAGGAAAGCAAGAAGTGTTGGGACCTGCGATGCGTCAAATGCAAAGAAGTATTGCGCAACTTGCTGTGGAAGTGTCGCAACAATACCCGCAAAGATAATGAGCGAAACTCCGTTTCCGATTCCCTTTTCACTAATCATTTCTCCAATCCACATGAGCAAGTATGTACCTGCCGCAATAGTAATAAGAGCTAAAACAAGATCAAATCCTGAGAGAGGATCTATTACCCCCTGTTGAGAAAGAATTAGAATGAGAGAGAAGCCTTGAATAAGTGCAAGGGGAAATGTTACCAAACGGCTCCACTGTGTTACTTTTCTTCGCCCTTCTTCACCACCCTCTTGTTGTAATTCCTTTAGTTTTGGAACAAGCACAGCACCGAGTTGAAAAATAATCGAAGCTGTAATATACGGACCGACACCAAGCATCACAAGAGATAGTGTTGAAAGTCCGCTACCTGAAAGGATATTAAGGAGTCCAAAGAATTGATTATTTTCTAAGAATTGTTGCAATTGAAATGCGTCAATTCCCGGCATTGGTATTGCAGCTAAAACTCGAAACACAACGAAAGCCCCAATAACAAAGAGAAGCTTCCCTCGTATTGAGGGGTCAGTGAATAAGAATTTTAATTTTGCAAACATAATTTATTGTACATTTCCACCCGCTTTCTCAATGGCCTCTTTTGCAGATTTTGAAACCGGAAGACCTTTTACGGTTACTTTTTTTGAAAGTGATCCTGTGTTCAAAATTTTAATAGTTGGGATTTTTCCTTTTTTCTTTGAAACAATTCCCATTTCTACAAGTGAGTTTCGAGTGATTTCAGCTCCGTTTGATACAACAGCATCAATCTGAGTGAGAGTTACCACAACTGGTTTTTCTTGAATAGATTTAAATGCGTTCATTCCACGACCTCGAAGCTTAGGGAGCTTTTTAATCGCATCACGGAGTGCTGGACGACGTTTGTTGCCAGCACGAGCTGTTTGGCCTTTTCCACCTCGACCTGAGGTTTTACCACGTTTTCCACCTCGACCAACTTGAACAGAAGATCGGTTTGGATGTGCGCGTTTTAAGATATTTTTTTCCATACTATTTTATTACTCAGCATCTCCTTTTAATTCTACCTTACGCACTGGAGCTTCACCATGTTTGTACGCAATCTGTGCAAGCGCAGCGATTGCGGCTTTTGCATTGTTAATTTTATTTTTGGTACCAGAATGATACTTTGCAGTAACATCTTTAACGCCAGCAAATGCTAGTACAACACGTGCAGAACTTCCTGCGATAAGACCTCGACCTTTGTTTGGCATCATAGTAAGTGATGCACTTCCAAATTTTGCAGAAAGATCATGTCGAATAGACTTTGTCTTTGTAAGACGAAGTGTAAGCATGTTTTTGCGAGCTTGTTTGAAAGCTTTTTCAATAGCAAGTGATGTATCAGTTGCTTTCCCCATACCAAATCCTACGCGACCATTTCGGTCACCAGCTACGAGTGCAACTGAGAAACTAAATCGACGTCCACCAGCAACTACACGAGTCACTCGACGAATATCAATCATTTTCTGTTCAAATTCTGAAGGACGACGTTCCTGAAAACGACCACCATTACTTCTTCCACCTGCTTGACCTGGACGGCCACCTGAACGGAATCCGCCAGTACGTCCACCCGCACCTTGTCCACCCTGACCTGGAGCACCAGCTGGACCACCTGAACGGCGAGAGCCGCCTGAAAATCCACCACGTCTAAATGGAGGACGTGTGCCACCTGCACCTTGCGGTCGCGGAGCACCACGAAATCCACCCATAGGTCGTGTTCCCATCGGAGCACGGGCACCACTTGATGTTGTTGTTTGAGGTTTTGCTGTAGTAGCAACTGTTGCCTCTGTTGTTTGTGTTGTTTGTTCAGACATATTTTTTAGAATTCCAAACCACCCTCTCGAGCGCCATCAGCAAGCGCCTGTACACGACCTTTGTACAAAAATCCACCTCGATCAAATACTACTTTAGTAATTTTTGCTTTTTTCGCAGCTTCTGCAACAAGCTTTCCTACCGCTTTAGCCTTTTCTACTTTCGTTCCTTTTTCTACCCCAACATCAGATGCCGCAGCGAGTGTCACACCTTTTGCATCATCAATAATTTGTGCGTAAATAAATTTATTTGAACGAAAAACAGAAAGA
>JBDHUT010000032.1:0-6702 GCA_039809305.1 Minisyncoccia bacterium | reverse complement strand
AAAACCAAAAAATTTACGTACCGAAAGCGGTGAAGGTGAACCTATCACTATTATACGAAACTGGGATGAGACAATAGAAGCAAATTGGATTGCTCAAAAATGTGCAGCTTTAATTGCAGACGGAGTGGAACCGAAAGAAATTGCGGTACTCTTTAGAACAAATTTTCAATCACGTGCTCTTGAACAGGGATTCATGGAGTCAAATATCCCTTACCGAATGCTTGGAGTAAAATTCTTTGATCGTAAAGAAATCAAAGATATTGTTTCTTATATTCGTGTCGCTCTTGTTCGTGAAAGCGGTGCAGATTTTCGACGTGCGGCAACCACCCCAAGTAGAGGAATAGGAAAAGTAAGTATCACGAAAGTGTTAAGTGGAGAGATAACAGAAGAGACAAATGATAAAAAATTAAAACCCTTCTTCACTCTTCTTAATACAATTAAAGCCTATGCAGAAGAACATACTGTTGCCGAAACTATCACTTTTGTAATGACTCAAACAGGATACGAAAAAATGCTCAAAGATGAAGGAACGGATGAAAGTTTAGAGCGGCTTGCAAATATTCAGGAGCTTGTGTCATTTGCCACACGATACAATGAAGAAGTTGGACTTACTGGCATAGAGCATTTTTTTGAAGAAGTCTCACTTCTTACAGATAAGGAAACAACACAAGAAAATGCTGTACGCCTTATGACTATTCATGCGTCAAAAGGACTTGAGTTTGAATATGTCTTTATTACAGGTCTTGAGCACGGCCTCTTTCCAAGTGAGCGTGGCTCAAACACAACCCAAACACTAGAGGAAATGGAGGAGGAGCGACGACTATTTTACGTTGCTCTCACACGAGCAAAGAAAAAGCTTTTTCTTTCTCACGCAGAACTGAGAATGATTTTTGGATCAAAACAAATAAACGTTCCTTCAGAGTTTTTAGATGACATCCCAGATCATCTTGTGGAACATACAGTTGCTGACAATGAAACTGGTGGTAAAGTGATTGTGTATTTATAATTCATGGCAAACAATTACCCTAGAAACAAGACTCTGGCGACAGAGGAAACAGTACCGAAAACCAGAAACCAAAGGGCAAAAAGAAGTCTTGGGCAAAATTTTCTAACTGCACTATGGCCAGTACGAACTATGGCAAAAACGGCTGCTGTCGGCCCAAAAGATATTGTACTTGAGATAGGTCCAGGAAAGGGGATCCTTACAAAAGAACTTCTGTACTCAGGGAGCCATGTCGTTGCTATTGAAAAAGATGATGCTTTGTATGCGGCACTTACCGAGAAATTTAAAGATGAAATCATATCAAAACAACTTACTCTTATCTGTGGTGATATTTTAGAACAAGATATTTCAAAAATAACAAAAAAGAAACCTTATAAAGTAGTGGCAAATATTCCCTATAATATTACCGGGCTTTTAATTCCTTTTTTTCTAGAATCAACATTCCAACCACTTTCCATTACTTTTCTCGTTCAAAAAGAAGTTGCAAATCGTATTTGCAGTCGTGATAAAAAAGAGAGTATTCTTTCGCTTTCAGTAAAAGTTTTCGGAACACCGCTGTATGTAGAAAAAGTTTCGCGCTCACTTTTTCGCCCTGCACCAAATGTAGACTCTGCTATTATTCACATAAAAGATATCCGCTCAGAATTCAAAAGTAATCAAGAAAAAGAACGCTTTTTTGAAATTATTAAAAAAGCCTTTAACTCTAAGCGCAAAAAAATATCAACTACACTAAAAAATGTCTTACTTCCTGAAGACTTAAAAAACAAACGTCCAGAAGAACTTTCGGTGCAAGATTTTTTGAGAATTGTTAATACAAACTAGTTCCAACCTGCGTTATTGTTCCAGATACTGGCACTGAATAACAATAAGGGGTGACGCCGACCATACATATTCCACCACTTACATAATTACCTAAAATAGCAACGCCTGGATATGGGAAATACCATAAATATGGCCGTGTTATAGGTGGTTGCCAAAGTAACATCCCAAAATAAGGAGGGATTGGCATAATTACATACACAGCAATCCCCGTAGCTTGGCATGTACACGGAATAATCATAATCACACGCCCACCAAATGGATTAACAAGTCCTGCCGCTTCTACATGTTGAGGTATAAAAAAAAGTAGACTCAACCCTAACACTAAAAGAATACGCATATATACTGTTATAATACACCGTATGAAAGATTCTTGGAAACCACATAAGAAAACAATCTATATAATCATTTCATTATGTATAGTCAGCATTGCTTTTGTGTGGTTCAATAAAGAGAAAGACCTTGTACCACTTTTATCTCAAAAAGATATTATCACAGCGAGCGCAGAGGATATAAGCGCACGAGATAGTGATGGGGACAGTGTTCGGGATTGGGAAGAATTTTTGTGGGGACTAGATCCAAACAAAAAAGACACTGATAATAATGGTATTTCTGACGACAAAGAACTGGAAACAAAAAAGATTGCTTTGCGAGGAACGACGTTGGTGTCAACAAGTACAGCCACAACAACATTCACCGACTCATTCTCACGAGAGTTTTTTGTTGCTTTTAGCGCACTCAAACAATCAGGAAATCTCACAAAAGCAAACGTTGATCAAATTTCAAAACAAAGTATAGAAGCACTCACACAAACAACAATCGCTGCAAAATACTCCAAAGACGACATTATTATTGCAAGTTCAACACCTGAATCAAAAGCTATATATAAAAAAGAAATTGCAAAAACAGGGAAAGGTCTTGCAATTACAAAACTGGGTAGAGAATTAGAGCTTTTAAACCGAGCCATAAATAAACCACGCTCAGACAAACTCATTGAAGAACTCACCAAAATCCAACAGATTTACCTTACCCTTGCAGAAAGAACAATTAAAGTTCCAGCACCAAGCCCTATCCAAAACACACACCTTGACCTAGCAAATACATATTACAAACTAGGCGCAGCTGTTGGAGGCCTTACTCAAATCTATGACGACCCAGCATTAAGTGTTGTATACTTTAGTGAGTATCAGAAAGCATTAGAAAAACTTCCCGTAGCTATGGCTGCAATCGGAAAATATTCAAATTAATTCTATGCACACTATCGTCAAAAAAAGTCTTTCACTCTTCTTTGCTCTCACACTTCTTTTTTCACCCTTAGCAGCACCTATTCTTGCACCAAAAGCAGAAGCTCAAATGGGTGGGGCTATCGCTGGGTGTCTTGGTGGTTTTATTGCCGGCCTTATAAGTGGTTTTTTGAGTGGCACACATGTACCCGTAGATGACACAAAAAACAACATCAAAGAATGTATTGACGCCATTGCTTTTGCGCTTGCAAAAACACTACTTGCAAAATTAACAGACAGTATCATCAACTGGATCAACACCGGATTTGAAGGAAATCCATTTTATATTGGCGATACGGGCAACTTTTTCAAAAACGTTATTAAAGATGAATTACAAATTGCCCTGGATGATATCAAAAGAACAGGAAATCTGTATTTTGACATCATACGGCAGTAAGCTATATATAACGCTCGAAAAACATTACGAGACAATCTAGGCTTTACACTTGATGCAGACATAGTCACCGCAGTGTGTGGGTACGCTGAATATGAAGCGGAAGAATTCTGTAGTGGGCAACTCACCCCAGAAGCACGATCTGAACTCACCTACGCTTTTACTCGTGGTTATATTCCTTTCCAGTGGAGCACATGGGATAGCCTCACTCAAAACTGTGGTAACAACATCTTCTGCGCCAACACATCTGCTGCAGAATACGCACTCTACCAGCGCCAAGAACGTATTACTCAGTTAAACACCGAACTCAACAGAGGTGGGGGATTTTTGGATCAAAAAGTTTGTTCGGATCCAGGGTTCCAGAGAGATCTTGAAGATTGGAAAGCTGAGATTGATAGCTACTCGGTGCCACAAGATGATGACTTTGTCGGTCCACCAGATATAAGCGGTATCGACCCAAGCACTCTTCCTCCAAGGCCAGTGTGTCCTAGTTATATTGTTCAGACTCCGGGACGAATTATTGCGGATAAAATAACATCAAACCTTGGTACTTCAGAACGCCAACTCGAGCTTGCAGACGAATTAAACGAATCAATCGCAGCTATCTTTGACGCACTTATAAACAAACTTATCAACGACGGTCTTAAATCATTTAGAGGCGATGATAATGAAGATGATGACTACTACTCAAGACTCCGAAGTGGTAATAGTGGCTTTGAGTACGACTCAACAAATACTTCCCTTGAACGAGATGCTGAGTCATGTGAATTTATTGGTGGAACATATGATGAAGAGCTTGAGGTGTGTGATTTTGACCCAAACGCAGGAGGCCCTGGTAGTACACCTGAATTTCCATGGACACTTGATGATGGAACAATTCTTGAAGACGAGCAAGATCTTGCAACTTTTATAAACAATAATCCTGGTCGTTGTATAGAAATTGATGGTATACGAATCCCTGTTGGAGAAACAGAGCCATGCATTACAGGTGTTTCAAATGGTGGTGGAGATGACGGCGATGATGGAAATGGGACAACCACACCGGGAACGTTAATAATAAACCCGGAACCACTTGTTGTTGGCGCAAACGCAACATATACTATTTCTGACGCGCCAACAAACTCTATATTTGAAGTTCTTTACCTTTTAGAAGATGCTTCTACTGCTGAATTTCTAACGTCCGGCACCACAGACAATGACGGTTCTGGATCAACTTCAACAACAACACCAAATATAACCGCAAACGAAGTTACTATTATTATCGATTTTGATGATGATGGTGCAGATATAGAACAAGTAGTACAGATTAGTCGGTAAGAATACAATGAACAGGACTGAGGCAATTACCCAACTCAATCAAGAAAGAAAGCGAAAAGAAAACCGTGTTTGGGAAGAGTGGTTTATTACAGAAAGCAAAAAACAAGTTACTTCAGAGCGCCTTCAGAAGAGGACGGCTGAGCTTAACAGGATTCGTGATGAGTACGAGAAGGCCTTGTTCCAAATAAACAACCAACCCCAAACGCAAGAAAATCCATTATCTTCGCAGACAAAAACAAGCCGAACATTATCCATACCTGACACAAAAAAACCTTCTACACAAAAACAAACCCCCACGGACGAAGTCCTTAGAGGTGCCGAGAATCTTCCAGAAAATAGACGTATTTTCCTTGGGCAAAGTACCCGCAAACCTACTATAGATGGTATACAAAGCAAAGATAATGCGCCAGAGATCGTTCGTAGCGCACAGGCACAAAACAGATCTGATGAAATTCGCCAAGCACAAAAAGAAAACGTATACCAAGATGAAAACATTAACTCAGAAGGAGGGGGTAATAATGAAACCGCTCAGGCAGACATAATTCGCGATGAATTTCGAGCAGCAGGTATAAATCTTGCAGATGTTGCAAGCTCGGATAGTGACAGTGAACTTATTGAAGAATTAAAAAATGCAAAAAAAAGTTCCCTTATTCGTTTTCCTATTATTATCCTTTTTATCGCTTTTTTAAAGGATTGTTCTGATATATTTTCTTCAATTTTTGAAAGTATCCCGGTGGTGGGAATACTTGTATGGATTTTTGCGGCAGGATTTTCTCTCTTATGCTCCGGAATAATTTGGTTTTGGATGCTTGGAAAGGGAAGTAAGATGCAAAGAAGAATTATTATCAAATTTGTTACAGAAAGACTTCCTATAATTATGATCGGACTCTTTGGAGAACTCATCCCTTGGGTATCACTTATACCCACAACAACTATCACTGTATTCTTTATCGCACAAACAAGTACCAAACTAGGGCAAACTATTCATAAAGCGGTGGAAAAAGTAGAGGATTTGAAGTCATAAAAATCAAGAACATGATAGAATAAAAGGTACATATTGTGCGCAATTTTTTGAGTACCACGTTCAAAGTTTTTTCACGTAGCCTAATGATTACGGCTATTTCATTTTTCTGGTTTCAGAACGTATATGCAGCACCCACACTAGAACTTAGAAGTAGTAAGGAGGTTGTTGCCCCAGGGGAAAACTTTAGAATTACTGGTACCGCAACAGGAGTAGCTGGTTGTTTTCTTAGCGAAGGAACTTTTGATACATTTCCAGGAATAGGCTGGTATTCCCCTCAAATAACAACGAGTTTTGTTGATTTCTCAAGTCTTGGTGGCCTTGGACTTGGTTCAAAAAAATATACTGTTACTTGCTACGAAGAGATAAATAATCGTTTAGAAAATAAAAACTACACAACAACCAACCCTATTCCAAATGGAACCACCTTCAATCCAAGTTATCCTTTTTATGCTGGATTTGATTTCAATGGCAATTCTGTTTCTAAATCAGTAACAGTTAGGGTAGCCCAGATAACCACTGAATCCGTATGTGCAGATGACTCATCTTCACCCGCTTGTAGACTATGTACAATTGATGAGTCTAGTGACCAATGTCAACGCTGTGGGGTGGATCCAAACAGTCCACTGTGTGCTTGCGCAGATAACCCAACTGGCCAAGGATGCCAAACTCAAGGAGAAGACACAGATGCGGCTGCAAAGCAAACAGATACAGATCCAGAAAAATGTGATATCTACCCTTCGACATGGGGAAAATGTTTAATTGATGCCGGTATTTATATAATCGACCACACAGCGATTCCTTTTTTCGCAGCATTTTTGAGTTTATGTGCAATGCTGTTTGAAATAGTTGTTTATGTTGGAAT
>JBDHUT010000031.1:0-7021 GCA_039809305.1 Minisyncoccia bacterium | reverse complement strand
GTATTACCGGTTCAAGAAGAAGTACGATGTTTGCAACAACAAACATCGTACTATACAGTACAATGAGATACTGTCGCTCAGAAGAAAACTGCCACATCTTTTTAAAGAGAAATGTGAATGGTTCGCGCTGAAGTAAGGAGAAAAGTTTCATATTAATGAGAGGGCAATATTTTTTGTATCCATGAAGTATTTGTCTTAGCTGTTGAGGTTGCTTCCAGTTTAGGGGTATTGACGATTACATAGACTTCTTCACCTGGAAGCAGGAACCCTTCTTTTTCACGTAAGTATGCCTCTTTACCTCTTGGATCATCAAGTAAGGCAGACCTTTCCTCAATATCTAAGAGTGATTTTGAGACTGATTCATGGTAGGTTTTACTTTCTTCTAAAAGAGTTTCGGTATATTGCTTTTTTGTATAAACGTTAAAAACTTGAAAAAGAATATATAAGGTTACAATACCCACAAAAATAAGAGTTACTGGCGAGAGCAAAAATCCACCTTTTTTTCTTGGCGAAGAAGACATATATCTGCTAGGATATCATTATTGTACTATGTTATACAGTAAAAAAACCAAGACCTTCATTAAAGCATTCTGGATTGTAATCGCCATTCTTGTTATTGTCTCTATGGCATTATCAAGCCTCCCACTATTTCTTTTTTAGAAGGAAAAAATTAAAAACAATAAAGCTCCACATATGTGGAGCTTTATTGTTTTACTCTTGCTTCATCATCTTCATAAACACTCCGTGTTCAATATGTACTTTTCCACGACCAAGCATTTTCTTTTTACCTTTCTTCTGCTTTTCTAGAAGTTTCATTTTTCGAGTAATATCACCGCCGTATAAGTACCCTGTTACATCTTTTCGAAGTGCTTTTAATGTTCGAGAAGAAACGATCTTTCCATGAGCTCGGGCTTGGATTTTCACAACAAATAATTCTTGTGGGAGTAGCTTGTAAAGCTTTTCAACAGCATCTTCGCATTCTTCTTGCACACGCCGAGTAGATACCACTCGAGAAAAAGCGGGTACTAGCTCTTCCGCTACAAGAATATCAATACGTTCTACAAATGCTTCACGCATTTCCGCAAGCTCATACGAAACAGATGCGTATCCAGATGTTGCACTTTTCAGTTCATCAAAAAAGTTACGCATAAGCTCACGAAGGGGCATTTTTACATGCACCGCCATACGATTATCACCGAAGACCTCTGTATCCCCTGTTTCTGCCTCATGTTCGTATAGAAGTTGCATGATAGGTGAGATGTACTCTATCGGAGTAATAATCTGCATATTTGTCCACGGCTCGAAACACTTCACATAATTTCCATGATCAGGAAAATGAACTGGGGAATATACTCTTTCCGTTTTTCCGTTTTTATATTCGATGTCGTAGTGAATAGATGGAGTTGTTACAATAAGTTCCAAATTAAACTCACGACGTAAACGCTCAGTAATAATTTCCAAATGCAACATTCCTAAAAAACCACATCGAAACCCCCGACCTAATGCTCCAGAACTTTCTTCTTCAAAAGTAAAAGATGAGTCCGAAAGCTTCAACCGCATAATTGAAGATTTAAGCAGAGTAAAATCATCCTGACTTTCAGGGTACAGAGAGGCAAATACTAATGGACGTGGTTCTAAATAACCTGGAAAAGCAGGAAGTGGTTTTTTAAAAAGAGTTACCGTGTCACCGACACGGGCAATACCCGGCTGTTTAATACCTGTCACTATGTAACCAATCTCGCCACATGATAGTTCACCGACTTCAATTTTTCCTGGACGAAAGACTCCTATTTCATGCACAAAAAACTTTTCTTTTGATTCAACAAAGACCATCTGATCGCCCTTCTTAATTACTCCATCCAAAATACGTGTATACAAAATAACACCTTGATGATTAGAATATTCAAAATCAAAAATAAGTGCACGAACATCTTGTGGACCTGTATATTGCACGGTAGGTGCAGGAACAGTTTTTACAATATCTGTTAAAAGATTTAATACCCCTTCACCAGTCTTGCCAGAAACCTCCTTTATATCATCAGGGTTGCACTTAAGCACTTGCATTATCTCTTCTCTTACTTCATCTTTTCGAGCTAGTGGAGAATCGACCTTACTAAGCACAGGAATGATAGTAAGTCCTGATTCCTGTGCCATATGGAGCGTAGTAAGTGTTTGAGCTTGTACACCCTGCGTACAGTCAACCAAAAGAATAGATCCTTCTACGGCTTTAAGTGAGCGAGAAACCTCATAAGAAAAATCTATATGTCCAGGTGTATCAATAAGATTTAAAACATAATCCACGCCATTAACCTTGTGATTCATTCTCACCGGTTGCATTTTGATAGTAATACCTCGCTCACGCTCGAGTTCCATTGAGTCAAGAACTTGCTCACGCATTTTCCGAGCTTCGATAGTATGTGTTACTTCAAGCATTCGGTCAGCAAGAGTCGACTTACCATGGTCAATATGAGCAATAATTGAAAAGTTTCGTATATGAGCGAGGTCCATATTTATAATTCCTGCAATTCCCCTTGGACAATATCTGTATTCCAGAATCGCTTTTTTAGGGCATGTACAAATTCACGCAGTTCTATTGAGCCTAGTATATAGAGAATTCCAAACCACGCAACCCCACCAAACAACATTCCAAGGAGTGCGTGTGTTGATACGCCCAAAAAGGTATCAAGTGAAACAAGAGGTGAAAAATATACCAAAGCCCCATAACACACAGTTGCGCCAACTAAAGATGCTCCGAGACTTTGAATAAATACCCTTCTACACACTAGTGATTTCGCAAAAGGAATTGCTTTGTGGATGGTTACCCATAAAAACATGGTTAAGATTATAGAACTTAAAGCATACGCAATTCCAACTATCATTATGGAAGTCCCTGGTATACCTTCAACACGAAAGAGCGCCTCTAAAAAGAACCTGAATATTTGACTTGTGTTCCATAACCAAAAACCAAAGTAAGATACCAGTAAGGTGGTAAGAAGTGAGGCTAATTGACCAATAAGAGGCATGTATGAATATTTCATCGCATATAAAGTCCGCATAAACAAAAGACTGAGTCCTTGAGCAGCAAGCGAAATAATCATGAGGGCAAAGACAGCAGCGGTCAGACGAGTATCCGTCCACGTAAACTCTCCTGAGCCATACAACACCCGTACAATATGTGCCCGTAAAACAACAGCAAAACAAACAACAGGTATCGACCAAAAAATAATATGTCGCATTGCACTGATAACGTTACCCCACAAAGCATGAATATCTTTTTTTTGATACATCTGAACAAGAACTGGAAATGCTGCAACAGAATAACTAACTCCAATCAACGAGAGAGGAACTGTTTGAATATTAAAAGCAAAAGTAAAAACAGAAACTGACCCAATCGCAAGAGTGGTGGCAATAGACACAAGATACAACTGGGAGATTTGTATAAGTCCTAATGTTGCAATACGTGGAAATGCAGTATGTATTAATTCACGAATACCAAACCAATCAATACTTCGAGTAAAAGTAAGTCTCATACTACCCATCCAAAGGGCTGGTAATTGTATTACTATATGTAAACATGCACCAAAAATAACTCCATACACTATTCCTTTAACGCCCAAAGAGGGACTAAGAAAAATAATCCCGCAAATAATTCCTACGTTATACGCAACAGGAGCAAAGGCATATAACAACATTTTTTTTGTAGACTGCAATAAACTTCCTATTAAATTAGAAATCCCAAGTAGTATAGGAGAAAGTAACAGTACACGAGAAATAAAAACAAGTTCAGATATTTTTTCTGCAGAAAAACCAGGGGCTACAACTTTTGCCAAATATGGCATAAAAAAAGCTATGGTCAGAGCAACAATAGAAGTGGTAAATACAAAAAAAGTGAAAACTGAGTTAGTGAATAAGTCAGCTTTCTCTTTTGACTCCTCTTTCCTCTCTGTAAACAGAGGCAGAAACACTATTGCTGCAAGAACCGACCCTAAAGTTGCATACAAAAAATCAGGAATACGAAACGCCGCATAATACACATCGAGCGCCTCGCCTGCTCCAAAGATGTGCGCCAAAAGCTTATCCCGCACAACAGCAAGAATTTGTGACGCAAGCGATAAAGCCGCAATCAAAAGTGCGGCTTTATGCATCGAATATGTCTCTTGAGTCAATTTCTGTATGAGACGAGAAACCATTCCCTGTATTGTACCTTATTTTTTTTCTCAGAAAAAATTACTGAGCTGGGGCAACTTGAGATGCAGATGTTATCTCTTGAATTTTGAGTAAGTTTGCTTTAATTTCAGCATTATTTGGATCAGCTTTCAATAACTCTTCGTACGCCTGTCGAGCCTGCTCTAATGCCCCAATTTGAGCGTAGCTATCAGCAAGTAATCTTCCAAGCTCCATAGGAATTCCGCCTTCTACAGCAATAATTCGTTCAAAAGCTTGGGCTGCTGCAAGGTAATTTTTTGCTTCAAACTGAAGTCTTCCATAAACATACAAAGCTTGTGAATTATTAACGTTTGTACGTACAGCATATTCAGCTGCAGTAAGTGCATCTTTAAGGTTTCCTTTCTGGATATTAAGTTGAGCAAGAATAATCGCGGCGTCTGTATAATTTGATTTCTTATTAATAGCAGCAAGAAGAAGTTTCTGAGCTTCGTCACCGTTGTTTTTAGCAAGGTGTAATTGAGCTTCAAGAATATCAATAACGGCATTAGTTGGTGCAAGTTCATGTGCCCTCTTCACATCAGCAAGAGCCGTAGCAAAAATACTAGCATCGTCTGCACGACCTAAGAAGTTAGATAGAAACTGCGCTCGTCTAAAATAACTTGCGTAATTCTTATCATTTACCTGTATTGCACGAGTATATGTTTCAGTGGTTTCTGCCAACTTAGCATCAAACTGAGTAGTTAATGCGGCTCGATCTGTTTCGGAAGTTTCTTGGTTGGTAATCTTTGTATAAAGATCCGAAAGATCTCTTTGTTGTACAGTTGCTAGAGCTTGGAAATACACCTCATGCGGAACTAATTGAACCGCTTTTTTTAGAGCATTACTCGCATCCTCTATCTTAGCAGGTGAAGCACTAAGCGCTTGCTCAGCTTCTCTGGCATAAGAAATTGCAAGAGCACGAGAAGACACTCCGTACGTTGGTAAGACAAGAACAAGTATTGCAACAATAACAGCAAATGCTTTATGAGACCCTTGTGTTACAGAAACCGTTAAACCATCTTTAAAAGAAAGAGAAATACCTGTAAGCGCAAATGTAACAAGCATGAGTCCTGCTGATGGAGTTTGTATAAACGCATAGATCCAAAGAATTAATGCAAAAAGCGCAGCAATTCTCTCTAGTGCTTGCTCTGATCTAAGAGACTGAACAAGACCTCGTAAAACAACAATAAGAAATGCGAGAAGACCAAGAAGACCAAGAAGACCAAACATTACAGTAACTGTAACAATTACCCCACTTCCAATACCAAAGTCTGTAGCCCACCAAGCAGTCTCGTTATTTGACATTGGTCGATACTTAGCCCAAGCTTCCTGAAAACGAGCAGCTCCAACACCAAAGATAGGAGATTCTTTAAAGCTAGATTTAAGTACGGTACTAGAATCAGAAATAAATGTCATCGGAAAATCTCTGTACGCAATATCAGTCCGTGTTTGAGAAAAGGTTGGAACATTTACACTTTGAAAAAATAATGGTGATCTTCCAGCAATTCCCTGAAACATAAAAGCGGCAAATACAACCACAGACACAACCAAAAGAGCTTTCGATGCAATGTTTTTTCGAGAAGAATCTTCAGCTTGACTAACAACAGTATTACGCAAAAATAATGCACCAAGAGCAAGAAGTATAAGGCCAATAAGTGGAGAAACTATGGCAAAAAACACAGTAGAAACAACAAAAACAAGAACAGTCAGAGTTTGAGCGAGCTTAGTTCTTGCTTTTAATGCAAAGAATGCAGTACTTCCAAGCACAAGAATAAGTGAGACCATTCCGATATCAAACCATCTACCGACTGAGTTCGTTACAGGATCAACAAAAAGAGAGAATGATCCGATTTTCCCAAGACTGAGAATTCTGACTAACTGAAAAACGGTCGCTATGATCGCCCCAAAAACCAATACAAGAACAAGACGTTGCCGAACAAGAACATTCCGAGCATGAACAGATACTAAAACAAAAAATAGAAGACTAATGATGATGTGAGTAACAGTCCAAGCCTCTACACCAATACCAAAGAAAGAAAGTTGTCCACCTTTCACTAACCACGTTGAGACAACAGCGGAAAGAGCGTATAGTCCTGTACCAATAAGAACTTGTTTGTGTGGTAACGAAAATCTACCAGCAAATAAACCTTCTAAAACATATGCAATTGCTGAGATTGAGATTAAAATCCCTCCAATCAAGACTTTTGATCCTTCAATCCACAACGGAGCAACAGGAACAAAACCAAGCAAGGCAACAATTGGTACCAAAATAATACTCCATACTGAAATGGCATTTAACAATGAACAAATATGTGTTTTTTGCATACAACTAAATAATGTACCTTTTATTATACCTCATTCATTTTGCAATAGATAGATATTTTTTATTTTGATGTGGAAAACACTTCTCGAGAAAATTCTGAAAACAAAAATCTCAAGTAGTACACTTGAGATTTTTGATTAATACTCACACCTATAAGCCGAATTCTGTCTGTCACGTTTGCACGTGGAAGCAATCATGTGTCTAGGATGAAAGTTACCCTTCACCTCAAGCGACTCTTCCGCACAAAGACGGACACGGTCTTGCACATAAGTAAGGATTTAGCCGTTTCACTTTTACGTTACCGTAAAACTTATCCCTGAAAGGATACTTCTTTCTTTCGATTAAAGCGTCTCTGCTCGCACCTCTGTAGTTACCTACGACGGGCGTTACCCGCTACCCTGCTCCATTATTACTAATGGATGTGTTCGGACTTTCCTCATCTGTTTTTCAACAAACGCGATTGCGCAGTGTGGGTACAGCCATACTAACCTA
>JBDHUT010000030.1:0-7186 GCA_039809305.1 Minisyncoccia bacterium | reverse complement strand
AAATATTAGACCTTGGATGTGGTAACGGTATTGTAGGACATATTCTTTCTGAAAAAAAAGTTTTAATCTTTGGTGTAGATGGTAGCAAAAGTCTCATTGAAGCCGCACGAAAAGAAGCTAGAGAGAACGAACAATATTTTGTTCAAGATGTTCGTTTAGGATTACCAAAAGAATGTCGAGATTTAGATACTTGCATCAGTGTTATGTCTATTCAGAATATGGACTCTTTACACAAAGTTTTTGAGCATGTTTCTAAAGCTTTAAAAAAAGGTGGGGTGTTTCATATCGTGACACTTCACCCTGCATTTCGAATTCCACAATTGAGCGACTGGGTATTCGATGAAAAAAAGAATGAGCAGGGACGGGTTGTCTTTACATATATGTCCGAGACAAAAATCAACATTGCTCAAAATCCAAGCAAAAAAGATTCTCCACAATCCACAACATTTCACCGACCTTTACAGGTATATAGCAAGACGCTACAAAATAGTGGTTTTACAATTCGCCGAATAGAAGAATGGTGCTCTCACAAGGAAAGTCTTGCAGGTAAACGAAAAACCGCAGAAGATAAGTCTCGTAAGGAGATTCCAATGTTTTTGTATATTGAGGCAGTCCGTGTACAATAGAGAAATATGAAAACACTTCTTATTGGAATTGTTGTTATTGGTTTAGGTTTTTTTGGTCTAGTTTGGTTAAAAGGGAGCCCAACAGAAGATACTAATACAGGCGTTATTGGAGACTACACCGCTTATACCAAAGGCACTTCAACCGCAAAAGTCAAAATCACTGAGTACGCTGATTTTCAATGTCCAGCATGTGCAGCGATGGCGCCAATAGTTGCAGATCTTCTTGTAAAATATCCGAACGATATTGAACTTACATTTAAACATTTTCCACTGACTAAGATTCACCCGCGAGCACTCTTAGCTGCAAAAGCAAGTGAAGCTGCTGGAAAGCAAGGAAAATTCTTCGAAATGCACGACAAGCTTTTTGACGGTCAAAGTACGTGGTCAGGAAATTCAAAGGCTGAAGAAATTTTTATTGGATACGCAACAGAGCTCGGTCTAGATATTGAACAATTTAAAGCAGATTTAAAAGACGACGAGATATCAGCAAAAATCCGTTCAAACATGGCAGAAGGTAACAAAAACAACGTACAAGGTACTCCGACATTTTTTGTAAATGGTTTGAAAGTAGAGAACCCTAATCTTATAACAAGCGTTGAGGCGGCACTTAAATAAAACTATGATTAAAGAATTTTTTCTCAAAAAACTTCTCGACTACAAACTTAAAAATGTTCCCGAAGAGCAGAAGAAGTTCATAATGACTATCATGGAAAAAAATCCTGAACTTTTTCAGAAGATTGCAAAGGAAATTGAACACAAAACCAAGCAAGGAGAAGGGCAAATGAAAGCGTCTATTGATGTGATGAAAAAATATCAAGCAGAGCTTCGGGATGTACTCTCTGGTACTGATATTAAAATGTAGTTTTCATGGAAACACGAGAGTTTTGGCTTCTTGTCAGTTTCCTTTCGATTGCTCTCGGAGCACTAGCATCTTTAGTTGTTACCACGACTCATATCCCGCTTAAAAAAATCCCAGTTACATTACGAGTGGTAGCGAGTACTTTTTACCAGAAGCTATACATAGTACTTATTTTTAGCTTATTTTCTACACTTGTTGGACTTGGAATATATATTTCTCTTCAATACGATTTATTGATGGGTAAAAATACTGCAGAAATTGTCCGCGGAATATTTTTTTTGATGCACACAATACTCCTTTTTGTTGTTACTTTATCATTTAAGAAACAGGCACTTTCAACAGTGAAAATAATAATTTCTTCTCTTGTTTTTACAGCGGTGCTCGTGATCGCAACCCAAGAAAACTCTCTCGATTCTTATCATTATCTTTATATTTTCCCCATTCTTGCACTGTTTACAATTGTACGTTACGGTGTACATATCTTTATTAAAAAACTCTAAATTTTATGGGATTATCTATTGGCATCGTTGGCCTACCGAATGTAGGGAAAAGTACACTTTTCAACGCACTCACAAAAAAGACCGTACCCGCAGAAAACTATCCATTTTGTACCATCGACCCTTCTGTGGGAATTGTAGGTGTTCCTGACGAACGTCTTGAAGTACTTTCAAAAATAAGTGGTTCAAAAAAGATTATTCCAGCAGCCATTGAGTTTGTGGATATTGCAGGACTTGTGCGTGGTGCGGCAAGTGGTGAGGGCCTTGGAAACCAATTTCTCTCACATATTCGAGAAACAGACGCTATCGGACATGTGGTGCGTATTTTTGAAGACGGAGCTGTTATTCACGTAGATGGCAACGTGCAACCACTTCGAGATGTGCAGACAATCGAGCTTGAACTCGCGCTCGCTGATTTACAAACAGTAGACAAACGTCTCCAAAATATCGGCCGCGACGCAAAACGCGGCGACAAAGATGCGCTTTTAGAACAATCTGTTTTGGAAAAAATCCGACCACATTTAGATCAAGGTAAGCGCGCAGGAACTCTTTCGTATACAGAAGAAGAGTTACGAGTATTAAAATCCCTCCAGTTGCTCACCATGAAGCCCATGCTTTATATTTTAAATAAAAAAGCAGGTGCGTATAATCTTGATGAAAAGTCGGACCCGCGTTTTGAAGAGTTGATGGACTACATCATAAGTACCGGATCACTTGCTACAATTGTCGATGCTAAAATAGAAGACGAGCTAAAAGAATTTTCCCCCGAGGAACAAGTAACTTTTCGAGCAGAGCTCTCTGCACACAAAGACGGCATTCCGGAGCTTATTAAAGCTGCATATACACTTCTTGGACTCGAAACCTATCTTACAACAGGAGAAATGGAAACACGTGCCTGGACTATCAAAAAAGGCTCTACGGCACCTGTGGCTGGTATGGCAATACATACAGATTTCAAAGAAAAGTTTATTCGTGCTGAAGTTGTGGCTTACGAAGACCTTGTTGCCTGTGGCTCATATGCAAACGCTCGAACTCAAGGAAAAGTTCGTACGGAAGGAAAAGAGTATATTGTGAAAGATGGGGATGTGATCGAGTTCCGGATCTAATCCTAGAAAGAAATTCAATTACCAAGCAACTTTTTAACATATAGAGAAAATTAAAAAGTTGTTACAATAAATTAACTATTTATGAAAAACCTTGTTAGGGCGATTATCTGGACATTTCTAGTACTACTTTTTATTAACCTAATCTTTGCTTTTTGGTTTATTTTCGGAGGACCTATTTAGGGAAAATTATTTCTTAATCGCCCCTAACTCCTTTTTCAATTCAGAAAGCAATATCTCAATTTTCGCAATTCTTTCTTGCTGCTCCACATCTACTTTTTGCTCACGTGCAATTTCCGAATCGGTACTTTCCTCTAGCTCAGCAACATCTTCACTGATTTCTTGAACATTCTTTTCAATACCCTCAACATCAAGCCCAATCTCTTCTACGTCTTCCTGAATATCTTCGATATCTTCAGAAATTCCCTCTACATCTTTCTGCATTTCTTCTACATCCTCACCAATATCTTCAACTTCTTCCTGAATATCTCCAAGCTCCTCTTCTACAGCAACGAGCTGAGCAGTATTCCTATTGATAGACATTTGAATAAAAAGTGCAAGATAGATTGCCTCAAGTGACACAGCGGTTGTAAGAATAAGAAGTGCTTTTTCGAGTGGGAAACCAAAAAATGGGAGTGAGAGAACAGTAATAAATAATATTGTATGTAGAATAAGAGAAATAGGTGATCCAATCCAAAGAGTTACTTTTTCAGCAAACAAATCTATCGTTTTTGACATTTTTCTCTCTTTCATAGACTTAATATACCATTCCAAGCTTTTTTGATACACTCGTATGTATATGGCACGCGTTTTCAAACCTGTACAAAAAAAGACAGCTACTAAAGCAGTTCACACTCCCGCTATCTACGACCCAAAAAAGATAGAGCCAATTCTACAAAAAAAATGGGAAAAAGAAAAAATATTTAAGGCTCTTTCGAGCAAAAAAACAAAAAAGAAGCCTTACTATGTACTTTCAATGTTTCCATATCCGTCCGGTGCCGGCCTCCATGTGGGTCACCCTCGAAGCTATACTGCGACTGATATTGTGGCGCGTAAAAAAAGAATGGAAGGATATAACGTTTTAAACCCAATGGGATATGACGCATTCGGACTTCCTGCAGAACAATTTGCCATTCAAAATAAAGTCCATCCTAAAAAAGCGGTAGCAATGAATGTCGCCACCTTTGAAAAACAGCTCAAAAAACTTGGATTTTCTTTTGATTGGGAAAGGAAAATAAATACCACAGACTTTGAATACTATAAATGGACACAGTGGATATTTCTAAAACTCTACAATTCCTACTACGATATAAATAAAAAGAAGGCGTTGCCTATTGAAAGTCTTGTAAAATCATTCACAAAGAAGGGGAATGCGAACGTCTCAGCATTTACAACTGAGGAAGTGCGATCTTTTGACAAAAAAGAGTGGCTTTCAATGTCTCCACTTCAAAAACAAGAAGCGTTAATGAAGTACCGCCTTGCGTATGAAGGAGAAGCGCAAGTCAACTGGTGTGAAGAACTTGGTACAGTACTCGCAAATGACGAGATTGTCGATGGAAAAGATGGGCCCGTGTCTGAACGTGGGGGCTATCCAGTAACTAAAAAGAACATTCGTCAGTGGTTTTTGCGGATTACCGCATATGCCGACCGACTTTTGTCTGGTTTAGAGCAAATAGAGTGGCCACAATACGTGAAGGAAATAGAGCGAAATTGGATTGGGAAAAGTGAAGGTGCAGAAATATTATTTAAACTCAATGTGCCCGGACAAGATGACGGAAAGCATTCAGTAACAGTTTTCACCACTCGCCCCGATACACTTTTTGGAGTTACTTTTCTTGCTATTTCAGCCGAACTTGCAGAGACTTGGATAAAAGTTGGTTGGGGTGCAGATAAAAAAGTTGCGGCATACATTGAACAAGTAGTAAAAGATCATCAAAAAAATGATTTTGATGCTTCTCAAAATAAAACTGGGATTTTTACCAATATCTATGCAATACATCCAGGTACTCAAGAAAAAATTCCTGTTTGGATTGCTAACTATGTTCTTCCTGGTTATGGTACAGGAGCCGTGATGGGTGTACCAGCGCATGATGAACGAGATTTTGAGTTTGCTCAAAAATACTCATTACCAGTAGTGTCTGTTATTTCAAGTGAAGAAGAAAAGTTTCCATTTACAGGTGAAGGGGTATTAAAAAACTCTAATATATTTAATGGTCTAAAATCACAAGAAGCAAAACAGAGGATTCTAGAAAAAGTCGGTGGGAAACTGGTGACCCGTTACAAAATGCGAGATGCTATCTTTGCCCGACAGCGATATTGGGGAGAACCTATTCCGCTTTATAAAGACAAGAATGGGGTTATTCACGAAGTAAAAAAGCTACCTCTCGTACTTCCAAATACAACTTCATATGAACCAACAGGAACCGGTGAAGGCCCACTTGCGAATATTACCTCCTGGAAAAAAGCAGGCTATGAGACAAACACTATGCCTGGCTGGGCAGGATCGAGCTGGTACCATTTGCGCTACATGGATGCAAATAATAAGAAATTTTTTGCAGATTTGAAAGAAGTAAAATATTGGAAACAAGTTGATACATATTTAGGTGGTGCAGAACATGCAACAGGACACCTTCTATACTCTCGTTTCTGGCATAAAGTACTTAAAGATTACGGACTAGTAGTAACAGAGGAACCTTTCAAACAACTCGTAACTCACGGACTTATTCTTTCTTCTGATGGCAGAAAGATGAGTAAACGTTGGGGAAACGTCGTTAATCCAGATGAAGTTGTAGCAACATATGGAGCAGATACCACACGTCTCTATATTGCTTTTATGGGACCGTACGGAGAATCTATTCCGTGGTCAGATGAAAGTATTATTGGATGTCGACGTTTTATTGAACGGTTGTACAAAAAAACACAAAGTATTGTTGTAGATTCAGTTGATAAATCTGACATTAGTGCAGAAAAAGCAATACATAAACTTATAGACAAAATAACTAAAGATATTAATGCATTTAGTTTTAACACAGCTGTAGCGAAAGCTATGGAAACCATCAACAATATCGATAGTCTTCAAGTGTCAAAAAAAGATATTTCTTTAATGCTTCAAGTTCTTAATCCATTTATCCCGCATGTAACCGAATTTTTATGGAATGAGCTCGGAAACAAAGAAAAAATTAATACAGCCATATGGCCAAAAGCATCAAAAAAGCTGCTGATTGAAGATACAATAACAATTGGTGTCCAAATAAATGGCAAACTACGTGGCACTATTAATATAAAGCCAAATTCTCCTGAAAATGAGGTAAAAGAAGCTGCACAGAAAGAAGAAAATATAGTAAAATACATCGACGGAAAAGAGATAATCAAGGTTATTTATGTGCCAAATCGCATTATAAATATAGTGATTAAGGGTTAATTTGACAAATATATCTAAATATCTTAATATAATAAACAATTGTCCTATTAAAGTTTATGTCTACACTAACATTTAAGCCCAAACAGGTTACCAAAAAACTCCTTTCACCCCTTTCAGGAAGGGCTCGTGATGTAGTTACTAACCGATTTGGAATTACTGATGGCGCTGAACGAAAAACCCTCGAAGCAATCGGAAAACAGTACGGAATTACTCGTGAACGAGTTCGTCAAATTGAACAATTTGCACTTTCTACAATCAAAAAATCAGATACTTACGCTGAGTTTACTCATGTATTTCAAGAGCTCAAAGATGTAATTCACAAACTTGGAGGAATTGTTGCTGAAAATGATTTTCTAGGAAAAGTGTCTAAGGATGAGGAAATTCAAAACCATATTCATTTCTACCTAACACTTGGCGATGAATTTAAGAAACATAAGGAGGATGATCATTTTCATCATCGTTGGACAGTAAACCAAAAGGTTACCGATGTTGTTCATACCGCCCTTACTGATCTCTACGCAAGTCTTGATGATGAAGAACTTGTAAGTGAGCAACATATTGTAGAAACATTTACAGCGAAACTAAAAGATTTAGCAGAAGAATATCGCGGAGAAGAAATTATCAAGCGTTATCTAACAATCTCAAAATCAATTGGAAAGAATGCACTTGGAGAATGGGGG
>JBDHUT010000029.1:0-7277 GCA_039809305.1 Minisyncoccia bacterium | reverse complement strand
TAGACTGTAGTAGTTGTGCAAGCATCTTCATTTTCGTTTGAAAATAGTGAACCACTTTTTGCCCGGGTCGTGCAATGTCCTCATTGGGAAGAACATCATATAGAAAGAGCAAAAACCACTCGTGAGTTTAAACACATTGGTGAACTTGTCTGTGAGGTTGCAGAAAAAATGCCAAAGCCTCTTTTTATGATTTCAGGACCGATGACCACAGGTGGCCTCGGGCACTATTCAAAAAACATTGTGCTCTTTCAGCACGCAATAGACGAAGCGCTCAAGGAAGGTGTGTATGTCTTCAACCAGACAATGTTAGAAGAGCATCTTCAACGTCTTGTGCGTGAGTGGCTCGTATGCAACCCTGAGTCTCAATATTGCAACCATGTGCTTACTGATATATACGACGTGCTCCTTGCTTCAGGGCATCTACAAGGAGTGTACTTTTTGCCAGGATGGGAAACATCTCGTGGCGCACGGTGGGAAAGAGAGACGGCAGAAAAACATTCTCTTGCTATCTATGATTACCCTGAAGAGTGGTACCTCCGGGCACGACAGAAAACACAATTTTTCTTCGGTGAAATATAAAGATGTGTGTTTGACTGAGTACAAATACTATTGCATTTTTGCTTAGTCGAGGTACAGTACTTCGATACATCACACTAAGGAGTAAAGTGAAATGAACACGGCTTCCAAGGCAGTCATTGACAGTCTCTTTTCAAAAAGTTTGGCTGAGCTCGTCGAGATGGGGATGCCGGACCCGACTCAGCTTGTCCATACCTGGGCATGGTGCTCTGCCCAGCAGTTGATCATCGCCGAAGAGTTTTTCTACTGCAATCCCGTCGCTGTCAAAGCAAAAGGTATTACTGAAAAGGAGTACTCGGTGTATGACGTACTCTTCAAGCAACTCACTCTCGCTAAAATAATCCGGGATTTTGGCGGTAAGTTTGGGTTTATGCATGCACATCACTATGATTCCTGCTGGACAGGCTCTCTTTCGTGGGTGGTGTGTCAGCTTGAAGATAGGGATGTGTCTGAGGATGACTGTGCGCTGCTCCTTACTCGGGAGCGTGCGCGGCAGGCGCATATCGACTCGTTGAAGAGTAAGGAAGAGTGGTTACAAGCTCCACTTTCGCTCTTGAACGATACTCGTTGGATACGAAAGTTTGTGCGAAGTGATCTTTCTCCGCGACGCTGGCTCTGGGATTGTCTGCCGAAAGTCTCAGACCTCCTCCTGAAAACCAGCGACGACCCGTATTTCCATCCAACAGAGGCGGAACGGGTGGCGCAAAAGCTTTTTATGCTCGGATTTGAACCGGACGACGGTCCGTTTCTCTCCAGTGTTCGTAACATCTTCCGTGAGCTGGACGAACTTCTTGCACAGTCACCAGGGTCCAAGAAGGTGGTCGAGTTCTTTTTGAAACACAAACTTCTCTTCAGGTATGTCTAACTACGTGAAGGGCGGGGTTGGTTGCCGCGCGACGCATGTCGCGCGGTTTTTTCTTGCCTTAAATTTTCCGAGCTTCTTCTAAGATAAGAGACTTTTCGTCATTTCTTACTGATATTTTTGCTTTGATGGTAAGACATGTATCTGGTACAAGGAGTGGTTTGAGTTCTTTGTATGTACGGGGGAAAACCACCGCTTCTATTGTTCCAGAAGGGTCTGCAAGCTTTGCAAAACACATTTTCTCACCTTTTTTGGTATCTATCTCTCGTACTTCTTGTACAATACAACCCATATCGCGTACTGTCGCGCCGTCTTGCCAAGCATCGCCTTTCAATTTTACAAAATTCTCCTTTTTCTTTTCAAAAACATGTTTCCATTTATCAAGCGGGTGACCAGAAATAAAGAGTCCAAGAAGCTCTTTTTCCCACTGTAGTTTCTGATCATTAGAAATTGTGGGAACGTCTTTCAAGCGAATGTCGTGAAAATCTTCGTGCATAACAAAAAGACTGCTTTGCGAAGAGTTGCTTTGCATGTGATTACGGTGATATTCCAAAATATTTTCTATGTTGCCATAGAGTGTGCCACGGTCACCAAGATCATCAAGTGCGCCAGACATTACCAAAGCTTCAATTGATTTTTTGTTTACGTTTTTGTGGGTGACACGTTGAAGGAAACTCGAAAGGGAAGTAAACTTCCCACCTTCATTTCGTTCTTTAATAATTCCATTTGCAATATCTTCGCCAAAGTTTTTGATTGAGTAAAGTCCAAAACGAATTTCATCTTTTCCTGTTTCTTTGTTTGGTACTACTGTGAATGATCCATCACTAAAGTTTACGTTTGGAGGGAGTACTAAAATTCCTAGTTTTTTGCAGTCATCAATAGACTCAGCCACCTTTTCTGTGTCACCGGCTTCAGCAGATAAGACACTTGCCATGTATTCAGCAGGGTAGTTTGCTTTGAGGTAAGCAGTAATATACGCCACACGTCCATATGACACTGAGTGTGCTTTGTTAAATCCGTATGCTGCAAATGGTTCGATCCAACTCCAGATTTGTTTTGCTTTCGATTCACTCCATCCAGAGTGTGAGATACATCCTTTAATAAATTTTTCTTTTTGTGCGGCCATTTCTTCCGGAATCTTTTTACCCACAGCTTTACGGAATTTATCTACTTCACCCCATGAGTATCCAGCGAGGTTGTGTGCCATCATAAGAAGGTCGTCTTGGTACACCAAAATCCCATATGTCTTTTCTAGAATTGGCTCAAGTGCTGGGTCAAGGTATGAAATCTTGCTTCTGTCGTGTTTGCGGGCGATATATTCAGGGATGAATTGAATTGGTCCTGGGCGGTAGAGTGCCACCATAGCGTTGATGTCGTGAATACTTGATGGCTTGAGGTCTACTAAGTATTTTGTCATTCCATCACCATTGAGCTGAAACAAGTCAGCCGTTTCACCACGAGCAAGCATCTCAAATGTTTTTGTGTCATCAAGAGGTACTTTGTCGATATCAATTTTTATACCAAATCTTTTCTCAACAAGGTCTGTGGTATTTTTGATAATCTTTAAGTTTTTGAGACCAAGGAAGTCAAACTTAAGAAGCCCAGCTTCCTCAATGGTATACATGTCATATTGTGAAATAATCTTCTTTTCTCCTTTCGTGTCATATTGTAGTGGAGTAAAGTCAGTAAGCTCAGTTGGAGAAATAACCACACCTGCAGCATGTACCGATACGTGGCGGGCACAACCTTCAATTTTTTTAGCTGTATCAATAATTGCTTTTGTATCAGGATCTTTGTCGTAAAGTTCTTTGAGTTCCGGAGTTGTTTCGAGTGCGTGTTCGATGGTCATTGGAAAGCCTTGTGACCCCATTGGAATGAGTTTTGATATTTTATCTCCAACGGCGTATTCGTATTTCATTGCTCGCGCTACATCACGCACAGAGCCGCGTGCGGCCATGGTTCCAAAGGTTCCAATTTGGGCAACTTTATCGGCGCCATATTTTCTTCTGGCATAATCCACCATTTCGTCACGCCTATCGTCGGCGTAGTCCATATCGATATCTGGCGCAGACGGACGTTCTGGGTTCAAGAATCGTTCGAAAGGGATTTGAAATTCAATTGGGTCAATGTTGGTAATACCAGAAAGATATGTGACCATTGAACCAGAAACAGACCCACGAATATTAGACAAAATACCGTGTGTGCGAGCATAATGAAGAAGATCGGCAACCACAAGAAAGTACGGAGAGTATCCTTTTTGTTTGATTACAGAAAGTTCGTATTCCACACGCGCAAGTGCCGCCTCCGTCTTTTCGACACCACGTTTCTCAAAGCCTTCATAGACAATTTTTCGAAGCTCGTCATCCGCTGTTTTACCTTCAGGGATTTCGATATTCGGGAACACCCATTTTCCAAGGACGATCTCCAGGTTACACATGTCGGCAATTTTCCGCGTATTTTCTACCGCTTCAGGAATGTCTCTAAAATAGTTTGTAGCAGTTTTCGTATCAATAAAAGAGTAGTCGTCATTACCAAAACCATACTTATTTTCCCGTCCTTCATTTTGAATACCAACAAGTACCTCATGGGCGTCGCGGTCGTCTGGGTTTAAGTAATAGACATTCTGTGTACCTACAAGTGGTACATCAAGTTCTTTAGCTAGTGCAATAAGTCCATCACGAATTGGTTTTGCGTTATCGTAGGCGACCTGAGCAACGATTTCAATAAAGTAATTTTCTTTACCGAAAATATCTTGATGCTCTCGAACGACTTCTTCCGCGCGTTTTTTATCAATAATAATTGTTTTAGAGAGTTCACCTCCGGGTCCTCCTGAGAGACAAATAAGTCCTTCGGCGTGTTTTTTAAGAAGATCTTTATCAACGCGGGGTTTATAGTAAAAACCTTCTAAGTTAGACAGGGTGACAAGTTTGATGAGGTTTTTGTATCCAACTTCATTTTTTGCGAGTAATGTAAGGCGGTGGCGACGTGTATCTTCTTTACTATCCTTATCAAATCGGGTACGTGTAGCAACAAAAGCATCAAGACCAATTATTGGTTTTATACCTGACTTTTTGCACTTCTCATAAAATTCAATCGTGCTATACATGTTGCCATTTTCGGTTATAGCAAGTGCTGGCATGCCGAGCTCTTTTGCACGATCTACAAGCTGGTCTATTTTTGCAAGACCCTCTAAAAGCGAATAATGAGAATGGGTGTGAAGATGAATAAACGGCTCCATTTATCTCAGTATACCTGGTAGAGTGTAAGAGTGAAAAATGGCCTTCAAAAGACCTTGTATACATTAGGAATTGATGAAGTTGGACGCGGCCCACTCGCAGGTCCTGTTGCTGTTGGGGTGGTACGCACATCACTTACTCGTAAAGAATATACAAAATTACTTTTTGGTATTCGTGACTCAAAAAAAGCAAAAAAAACTGAACGTGAGAAGTGGTACGCAAAGGCGCTTCAGTGGAAGAAACAAAAAATATTTAGTTGGGAAGTTGTGTTTAACAGTGCTCACTATATTGATATGAAGGGTATTGTTCCTGCGATTCAAAAGTGTATGCAAGAGGGAATAAAAAAAGTTAAAGGCGAGTATATGGATGAATATTTACTTGATGGGGGACTAAAACTTGCAAAAGAGTATAGATTTCAAAAAACAATTATAAAAGGTGATAGTAAAGAGCCTCTTATTGCACTTGCTGCTACAATTGCAAAAGTGGTGCGAGATAAGCATATGGACCGGTTGTCGAAAAAATACACTGAATACGCTTTTGAATTAAATAAAGGGTACGGAACAAAAAAGCATCGAGATCGTATCCAAAAGTTTGGGTTATCTAAAATTCACAGAAAAACATTTTGCAAAAAAATCACTTTAATGTAGTCTGAAAGCATACATTTCACGACGAGGTGATGTATGGCGGCGTTTGAGGCGAAAGAACTCGGCTGTTCGGCAGTGACTCCTCCGACGAACCTGGAGGCAATTCACTGGTTCTTCAAGGAAGGAAGATGGAGGTACATGTCTCCTGCGCAGAGGCAGCAGATCATCGACATCATGAGGGAAGCGCGTTTGATCGTGCAGGGTTTTCCTTCCGATCAAGGCGAAACGCCTGAGGTCAAGTTGCTGGTCAGGAAAGCTGGTGAGACCTTTCCAAGCTCAAAAGTTGAGCAGGTTAAGGTCATTACTTCCTGGATCAGTCGATTGGTTTAAAAAATGATACGAGGTATTTTCAGGCCACACCCATGAACGACGATGTTCTCGGTGTGGCTTTTGTTTATTTCTATTTTTTGTTGTATACTATTCATCATATGGTAGTACGAATGCGACACACGCGCGGACACACTCGAAATCGTCGAAGTCATCATGCGCTTACAAATGTTCCTGTAGTGAAGACAAAAGGCGATGGAATTCGTCTTAATCACACTGCTTCAAAAGAAACAGGCACCTATAAAGGTAAACCTGTAAAAGCGCTTCAACGAAAACTCGATAAGAAGATTGCGAAGAAGACTCCCGCTAAAACCGCTAAGAAAAAAGCGAAATAAACCGTAAAACGCTCAAAGTATTTGAGTGTTTTGTGTTATAATACATTTGTTCTTTTTATGTCTAATCGTCATATTGCTCGTTCGGTAGTCGTTCAAACCCTTTTTGAAGGGGATATGCAAGGGTGGATTCAGGTTCCATCTGAGCATAAAGAAGACTTCCAAAATTCTCTTGAGAGAAACACAGAAGAGTTTGCGCTTGGTGGCAAGCTTAAAGATTTTTCTTCTGATCTACTTCAACTTACTCTTGCAAAAAGAGCTACGCTTGATGAAATAATTACAAAAGCTGCGCCAGAATGGCCGCTCGAAAAAATTGCAAATGTTGATCGCAATATTCTTCGCCTTGGTTTGGCTGAGCTTTTATATGGAGACAGGACTCAGGTTCCACCTAAGGTTGCTATTGATGAAGCGATTGAACTTGCTAAAAATTTTGGAGGAGAAACAAGCGGAAAGTTTGTAAACGGTGTGCTCGGTGCGATTTATAAAGAAATGGGTGAACCAGGAAAATTTGAAAAAAGAAAAGATAAAGAGGTTACTGAGAAAAAAGTCGAAGATGTTTCAACACTCCCTGTAGAACGGCTTGGTGGCGCGGTAGTATATGCAAAAAATAATGATGGCGCTGTGTACTTTGCACTCGTGCATGATATTTTTGGTAAGTGGACTTTGTCAAAAGGTCATCTTGAAGACGGTTTAGATATTGTTGATGCTACTGTAACTCGGGTTCGTGAAGAGCTTGGACTTCCAATTACTCTTGAAGAGAAGCTTGGTGAAAATGAATATGTCGCAGTAAATCCTGAAAAGAAGCGAGTACGCAAACAGGTAACGTATTATATTGCTCAGGCTCCTTTTCAGGAAATTCAATTTGCAAATGAGGGCGGTTTGGATGACGCTAAGTGGTTTCCAATTCAAGAAATAATAGAACTCCCGTTATACCCAGATTTAATGCCGATTCTATCTAAGGCTGCACAAATTATTTTAAAAAAGTAGTGCTGTATTTGCATAAAGCAGTATTCTAAGGTAGGAATAGAATATATTCATGATAGATTTGCGCGAATTTGAGAAAAAAGTAAATGTTACTTTCAAAGACAGGGACCTTCTTAAGCAGGCATTTATTCATCGTTCATATATTAACGAAAACCCTCGTACAGGATTAGCCCATAATGAACGTTTAGAATTTTTAGGTGATGCTGTACTTGAGCTTATTGTGACAGATTTTTTGTATCGAAAGTATCCACATAAACAAGAAGGTGAGCTCACTTCATACCGAGCGGCACTTGTAAATGCGCAGATTATTGGAGGT
>JBDHUT010000028.1:0-7680 GCA_039809305.1 Minisyncoccia bacterium | reverse complement strand
AACTTTATTTTGCATGATCTTCTCATGTAGACCTTTCTCTAATGCCAGGTGAAGCTCTTGTAGCTGTTGATCTAGTTTTTTATTATCCCGAAATCTAAATTCTAAATTGTTTTGCACACCGTTAGGAGTAACCTCAACGTCAAAAAAACCGAGTGGCTGGAGTGTAATTTTTTTAACTAAAAAATTTTTTGCTGCAAGAAATGAAATTGCTTTGTTAAGCTCATTTCTATTTTTTTCTGGAAGCAATTCGCGACCCAACATAAGAGTGTCCTTCTCTATATTTGCAGACCTTCGTACAAACTGAACAGGACTACCTTCAATAATTATGTGTGGATCATTCTTTGAAAATCCAAATACAATCCCTTTGTCGTCAACAAAAACACAATTCTGTTCTTCACAAAAAGAAAAAACGGGTTTTTTTTCTACTATGAAAACTTCAATATAAGAAAACTTTTTTCTATTGACCTCAACCTTTTCAACCGAAGGAAAGCTTTTCAAAATTCCTTCCTCTATTGTTTTTGTAGGCACACCTACCACTGTGTTGAAAGGTATCAATGTTCTCCAATTTCCTTCTAAAACCTTTGCTACATACGCCTGAATATTTTCATTTGGTGTCATCGTAGACCCAGAGACATAGACTGCGCGAATTTTGAAAAGTGGCGTATATGCTACGACAAAAAAGAATCCTATGAAAAATAATGCAGTCGTAAAAAAAATATACCCACGAAACAATGCGAACGTTCGTGGTAGTGAACTTTTTTTCTGTATGGGAGAGCGGGTGTCGTATCCCCGATCCATACTTAGTTTTTAATATGAGTTGCTCCGCCCATATATGGACGAAGAACTTCAGGAATACGTATAGATCCGTCGGCTTCTTGATAATTTTCAATCAAGGACACAAGAATTCTCGGTGTTGGAATAGCGGTACAGTTGAGTGAGTGCGCAAAGCGAAGTGTGCCGTCACTATCTTTGTATCTAATATTCCCTCGTCGTGTTTGAAAATCGTGGAAATATGACGCTGAAGAAATTTCTCGGTAACGTTCTTCTTTTGGCACCCAAAGCTCAATGTCATACTTCTTCACTTGCCCTTGTCCTAAGTCGCCACCGCAGTTCACCACCGTATGGTACGGAATACCGAGCGATTCAATAAACTCTTCCGTGTTTCTATTTATTTCTTCATGGAGCGCCACACTTGTTGCGTGGTTCGCTTCACAGAGCACCACTTGCTCCCATTTATAAAATTCATGCACACGAATAAGACCTTTGACATCTTTACTGTGGCTTCCTGCTTCACGCCTATAGCATGGCGAAAATCCTAAATACTTTACCGGAAAATCTTTTATATCAAGCACCTCGTCTGCATGAAGTCCCATCACCGGCACCTCGGCGGTTCCTGCTAAGTATTCCCCGTCTTGTGTTTTATACAAATCGTCTTCACCTTGTGGAAGGTACCCCGTACCCATAAAAATTTGTTTGCGAGCAATAATAGGTGGAATCACAGGTGTAAAACCTTTATTTGTCCAAAATGAAAGCGCGTAGTTCCAAATAGCAAAAGAAAGTTGCACTCCTTTACCCATAAGAAAGTATCCCCGAAAGCCATGCACTTTTGTCCCACGCTCAAAGTCAACCATCTTGAGATTTGTCATGAGCTCCACATGATCCTTTGGCTCAAAGTCAAAGCGAGCGATCTCTCCCCACTTCTTTACCTCCACATTGTCAGCATCACTCTCACCTTCTGGCACTGACATATCTGGAATATTTGGCACAGAAAGCATGAGTTTTTGCCATTCTTGTATCTTTTCTCGCAACTCATCTTCTTTTTGCTTCAATGTTTCCTTGAGTACACGCACTTCTTCAATAAATCCTGCGCGCGCCATAGAGTCTGTAGCTCCTGCGACTTTATCCGAGAGTTTATTTTGCTCACTACGAAGCTGCTCGACAGCAGTAAGGAGTTCAAGTCGTGCCTTGTCGACGGTCAAAAGGTCATCCACATTAAAAGAAAGATGTTTCTTTTGTGCCGCCATCTGCACGATGTCTTTGTTTTCTCGAATAAATTTGATGTCTAACATATAGGAAAATGAATACTATACATAGTATCAAAATAAAAAGCATATAGCATCTACCTCAAAATCCCTCAGGCATCACAAAACAACATAATTGACTCTAAGTAAATAATATGTTATAAGAAATATCTCGGGTGGGTGTTTCGAGGGTCGCTAACCTTTATGGTTTTTACCAAGCATAACACCCGCCCGACCCTTTCTATGGTGGAGAGGTTTTCTTGTGACAAATCCTTTTGGATTACACAATAATTAACCCTCCACCGCCCTTTTGCGTGGTTTTCTACGACTGGTAACCTCATGGTTTCTGGTTGACCTAAACCACGCAACCTCTTTGAGTGCCCGACTCTCTTCGGGCTTTCTTTAGAGGTTGTCCATCTTTAGCCTCTATGGCTTCGGATACTCTCTCGTGTGTGTAAGTACATGCACGTTGCTCGTTGCAATAGGAGTACTACCATGTCTTCGCGTATCATCACGGTCAAGCATCGCGTGAAGCAGACTGCAAACAGAGAGGCTCACCCGACACTCGTCACCATCGTGACAGGTAGCGAAGTGAAGCATCTCGAGCTTGCGACCGAACAGGACGAGCTCGACTTCGTCAACGGCGAATACCCCACATCCTATCGGGCGTGGGTGGTTCTGCAGGACAAACTCCAGGACTTCAAGCCCTGGCACATCAAGTGGAAAGGTAAGGGTGAAGACCGCATCATTCACCAGGTGCCGGCGACGTACGAAGGCTTGCGTAAGGACGACACTGTCCTCATGCAGCTCGGCGGCTCTGGTGATCGCCTGGCATCTGCCATGGCGCGCACCCTGATGCCGACCGGCATGGTGTGCCGTGTACCGCCACATGTCACCAAAGCCCGCAAAGGCGAACGTGACATGAGCGACAACGACGTCCTTTTGGAACTCTGGGAGCAAGACTCGGATTCTTTCTACATCATCGATGAGCCGGAAATCCGGCGCATCGCGGTGCGGGAAGCGTTCGAGAATCGACGTGAAGCTCAGCTTGCGCGCATGGGTTGCCAGCAACGGCTCCTCCAGCGCGAGATCGGCAAGATCTTCATCGGCGGAGTCTTGAAGCGCGAGATCGCCCTCGAAGACTCTTTCGAGAGCTTGCGGGCGAATAGCCCGATTCTCGACGCGCTCAAGAAGGAGGAAGACGAAGCAACCAAGCTGCTCGAGCGTGCAGTCAAAGCCAGTCGTCCGTGGATGCTTTTCGAGCCGATCGAAGGTGTGGGCCCAGCAATCGCCGGTGCACTCATCGCTTCCATCGGAGACGTGAAGCGCTTCGCCACGTACCAGAAGCTCATGGCTTTTTCTGGGCTCCACCCGCTCACTCGAGACGGTAAGAAGTTTGGCAAGGGTGAAGTGCGTGGTGCTGGCGACAGCATCTTCCCGCGGCGGCGGCGCAACCAGCTTTCCAACTGGAACCAGCCGGCCAAGCAGGCGCTCTACTTGCTTGGTGACCAGTTCAACCGTCGTCCGGGTAGCTACTGGGGTGCGAAGCTGAAGGAGAACAAGGTGAGCCTTCGCATCGCCCATCCGGAAGTTATCGTCGAAGACGGCAAGAAGCGGTACACTGATGGCCACATCCACAAGATGGCCATCTGGAAGACGCTTCGGCAGTTCGTGCGTTGGCTCTGGCGTGCGTGGATGAACCTGGAAAACGGCAAGCCGGTGACGCAACCGAAGCGGAAGGAGGACACAGTGTCCGACCTCGCGAACGCGGCGTAACAAGTTCTTTTCACCGAGGGGTTTTTAACTAAGTTAACGACACAGTGTCGTTTGACCGTGATTAACCCCTCAACTTTTTTCGGGTGGGTGTTTTGGACTGCGTCAACCTCCATGGTTTTCAGACCGGTTAACACCCACCCGACCCCTTTTGAGTACTTAGAGCATTTGAGTATTCAAAAGGGGTTGTGGTTTTAAACGGCGCTAGCCCCAACCTTTTCGACTGGTTAACCCAACCCCAACTATTTTTATCTTTGTTTTCTACGGAGGAGGGTGTTTCTGGTTGTTTAGTCTTCATGGCTTTGACGTGACGCACACCTCCTCCTCCCTTTTCGTTCTTTCAATCGGGTGGGTGTTTTTTGCCAGATTAATCTTTTTGGTTTTGAATTGTCGTAACACCCACCCGACCCTTTCTATGGTGGAGAGGTTTATCAGATAGCTATCTCTTCAGAGATTTAGCCTGAAATAACCCTCCACCACCCTTATTCTTGGTGTTTGGAATACCGTAGCCCTTAAGGGGTTAACGATCACTACACTGAGAATAGCCGCGCGAGTCCGCAAGGACGAGCGCGGCTTTTTTCTTTTTCAAAATGATATAATTATTTTTAATGCAAGAAATTCATAGTATTTCAAGCTCACATTTCCCTGACTTTTTGCTTCCCTTACTTGAAATTCCTGAACCGCCAAAGAATATCTACTATGAAGGAGTACTTCCAAACAAAGAAAATGGTATGAAAGTGCTCGCAGTCGTCGGCTCACGCAAACATACCCGCTACGGCAAAGACATGACACAAAAACTTATTGACGGCTTGCGTGGCTACCCCATTGTTATTGTCTCCGGCCTTGCACTTGGTATAGACGGCATCGCCCACGAAAAAGCACTCGAGATAGGACTCACTACTATCTCTGTTCCCGGCTCTGGCATTGCCTACAAAAATCTCTATCCTGCACTCCATAAAAATTTAGCAAAGAAAATTATTGAGAGTGGAGGCGCGCTTGTATCCGAATTTGAACCAGACCTCAAAGCAGCACCATGGACGTTTCCAAAACGAAACAGAATCATGGCTGGACTCTGTGATGCAGTACTTGTGGTAGAAGCAGAAGAAAAATCTGGCACACTCATTACCGCACGTCTTGCGCTTGATTTTAATAGAACCGTACTCGCCGTACCGGGAAATATAGACTCAGGCCCATCCAAGGGTACCAATTGGCTCATTCGCCAAGGCGCAACACCTATCACAAGGAGTGATGACATTCTTGATGCACTCAACATTCCACAAAGAGATACATCCGAACAACAAACGCTCGACTTAGAAGACCTCTCCAATGACGAAAAAACTATTTTAGAACTTCTTCGCGAACCAAAATCAAAAAACACCGTTATTCAAGAAAGTGGACTCGAAGCCAGTCGAGCACTCATCACTCTTACCTCACTTGAACTCAAAGATTATATAAAAGAAGAAATGAGTGTCTACAAAAGGTTGTTATAAAAAACACCCGCAAGCAACATCGCTTGCGGGTTTAGTATTTCCGCCAAGGGGCATGGTCAGGATTCCTAAGAAAGTCGACATAGCGAACTCGTCGGGAAAATGAGTCGTACATCGTCACCGTTCCGGGAAGCAGAGGTTCGCTCTCTACCCAATGTGCTCCACCTTCAAGTACAATTCGGGCGCAACACACAAAGTAGACCGACACTCCAAGTATCAAAACTTGCACATTTTTTGTCAAAAGCTCTGGGAGGATGGCTTGAACATATTGAAAATCATCTTCCTTCATTCCGAGTGCAAGTTCAGGATCGATGCTTCGTTCATACAGTCGAGGAGTTTGAACTCCAACTTCTCGACCGATAGGAGACTTTCCGTCGGATATCACCGAAATACAGAGTTTCGGCAACCCAGCTTCGAGTCGTAAAAATCGAGCAATCCGAGCGGCTTGGATTGCACCGATCTTTTCATCTCGATCAACTGTGCACAACGCCAATATTGGCATTACTTTTCTCCAAAGAGCACAAGGGTACTTTCATTAATAGCCAAAATCACATGTATAGTCAATATTAATTCACTATAATTTCCACAACTTGTTTTGACTCATAAATGCATGGGTTAGATTTCTGATTGGCCCCACCCCACCATTTTTGATATACAACACACCAATACTTGCAATAGCTAAAGCGCCGATGGCGTTTACAATTAAATCCCACATCGTATCTACAAGACCACTTTTTTGCATATTGAATCCAAAAAGTTGATCCATCATAAATTCAAAAATTTCCCATATTGCACCAAGTGCAACAGCAACACAAAAAATAATGAGACCTTGTATTTTCGGAGAAGATTCAATTTTTTCTTGTTGTAATTTTATATATAGCCACAAAAATGCAATATACCCAAGCATAAAACTAGACGAAAGATGAAGAATCGCATCCCACCAAAAAAATCGCTCGTACACATCACCTACTTCCCCCAAAAAGACTGAAAGAAAAATAAAAAGCGCTATGGCAAAGTCAAACTCAACGGGTAAAACCGCCCGAAACCTATACTCAATAAATTCTGGAATAAAAGAAAGTACGTATGCAAGTAATGCTAGAAAAAAAGATTGCCAGTCAAAACTAATAAGTAACCAAAGAGCACTACCAATAATAACAAACCGCAACAACCATAAAAGTCCTTGAATAATAGCACTTTCACCAGCGTTGCCCTTAACTGAGAATCTCATTCCGAAAGTATACCAATTATATCACCTATTTACCGTGTCTCTATGTGTAAATACGGGTACCTTTCTTTTAACGCCATGACTAATCGAGTAACATCTATACGTTTTGTTTTATCAAGACCTTGATCAAGTGTTACTGCATAATTTATATCCTGAATAAAATATTGCTCTCCGGGTATAAGCCATGACGCCATTTCGATAAAATCTTCTTCTTGATGTATGCCTGGTAAAACCGTTGTTCGCCACTCATGTGGCACAGAAGATTCTTGTATGATTTTAAATGTCTCTTTGCAGTTTTCTATAAATCGTTCCTTACCTGGAGCAAGGTTTGCAATAGTTTGGTACTTTTGCCACGTGCTTTTTAGATCCATAGCAAAGTAATCAACTAGCTTTTTATCAATGAGTTCACGTACCATTTGTGGGGTAACGCCATTTGTATCAAGTTTTACCGCATAGCCAAGCTCTTTTATGTAGCTAATAAATTCCGGAAGATCTTTATGAAGCGTTGGTTCACCACCACTGACACAAATACCGTCAAGAAAATCTTTTCTTGACTCAAGAAAATCTTTTACTTCTGCTATAGGTAGTTCTACTCCTCTTTCAGGAAGAACTAGATCAGGATTATGGCAATATGGACACCTAAACAAACACCCTTTTGTAAAAATAATAGCAGCCACTTTTCCTGGAAAATCAACAAGGGTGAGTTTTTGAAGTCCGCCGACTAACATACTTTTTCTTCCGCAGAGACAATATATTCAACACGCTCAGCGTATTCACTTTTCTTACCCTTGTTCCATTCTTTTACTGGTCTAAAATATCCCACAATACGCGACCATACTTCGCAATCCGTATTACACACGGAACACTGATGATGTTCCCCCGCTAAATATCCATGTACAGGACACACACTAAAGGTTGGTGTAATTGTAAAATAAGGAAGATGATACTTGCTCGCAACTTTTTTTACAAAATCACGACACGTTTTCCAATCTCGCACTTTCTCCCCAAGGAAAAGATGTAGCACTGTGCCGCCAGTATACTTTGTTTGAAGTTGATCTTGATGATCAAGTGCTTCTAATGGATCTTGAGTGTATCCAACAGGCAGATGTGTCGAGTTTGTATAGTACGGAGCTGAAGGAGTACCTTGTTGAACAATCTCAGGGAATCGTTTTTT
>JBDHUT010000027.1:0-7715 GCA_039809305.1 Minisyncoccia bacterium | reverse complement strand
GTGCTGGTTGTGAAGGTTGTTCATGTTGTTAAGGTTGTGCAGGTTGTGCAGGTTGTGCAGGTTGTGCAGGTTGTGCAGGTTGTGCAGGTTGTGCAGGTTGTGCAGGTTGTGCAGGTTGTGCAGCAGTATTTGCTGCTGTTGATCGATTCAATAGAGCCTGTAATTGCTCATTACTGCTTTTTAATCTACCCCTTTCTTCGTCCTCATTCGCTTTTGCCCATTCCTCACCTTCTTTGATTTGTACAGCGGTTACCGGTCCACGGCTATAATTTTGAGAAATTGTTACAAGACCTTGTGTTTGTACAAAAGAAGATAGAGAAAGAGTCTTTATTTGCTGAGGAGATGTCTTTTTTAGATTAATTATTTTTGCTGAAAAATCATTGATCGCCTTATCAAATGTTGTGGCGTTTGGAAGTTGTAAAGGAAGATTAATACCTGCTACTTTCTCAAGTAGATTTAAATTGTTTTCTTTTAAAGATAGACGTGTAAGTGCATCACGTATTGCTTGGCTTCTGTTAGGTAAAGTATTAATACTGCCTATAGGAGCATCAATTATCTTTTCTCGTACATCTTCCATCCAGTCTCTAATAAGGCTTGCTGCTTGAATAACTTCTTGCTCGTATGATTGTAATGATTCAAAAAGATCAGAAGGTAGTTGTTCCCGGACCTGGTTAGACTCCGGGGTAAGTCGCATATTCAAGATGTTTGTACCTGCTGCGGGTGGGAGTTGATTTGTTTTTAGTCCAACATCTGAAATCAAATCTAATCCCGCTTCTACAGTTTTAGATCTTTGCGGACTTGTTGTTCTGGTGGGTACCGAAGTTGCTTCTTGGCCTACGTCTGAAATCATATCTATACCTGCCTCTACTAGTGATACTGGTTTTGTATCCGCTAGGTATGGTGGCTTCGGCACAGGAATACTTTCTTGAGAGTCTTGATTGTTAGGTGGCATAGTGTTTGTATTTATTATATCAGTATTTAGTTCGCCTTTTTCTATATTGCCACTTTCTTGTTTTTCATATAGATCCCCTTGTGATAATCCAATCTCCGCAAGTCTTCGCGTCTCAGCATCAAACGCAGCAATACCCTGAAGACCACGAAGATCTGCACCTGTTTGAGTTATCACCTCTTCTCTTTTTGGTTGTGATACTTCCGTTGCAACCATTGCCTCACCTCGTACTCCTTCGAACAAACCAATGTCTGCGAGTCGTCTGGTTTCTTCATTAAATTTTTCAATCCCTTGAAGTCCTTGTAAATCAAAACCTATACCGGTTGTTTCTTTTGTTTTTGCTACTGGCTCAGGAATATTTCTGTCCCAGAGTGTGTCTGTGTTTCCTCCGACACGTGCCAAGTTTTCACGAAGAATATTCTGTGATACAAGAGGAAGGTCTTTTGCTGGTTCAGGCCATTCTACGTGTGAAATATTCTGACTGACATCTTCGAGAGGCCATATTTTTATTTCTTTTGTGGTGATTTGAGGCACGTCAATCTCTTTGCTTTCTAATACAGGCACACTGATCTCAGTTGAGCTGATTTTTGGCACAACAATATCTGGGATACGTAATTCTTTTTTTTCAGCATAATCTGACATGTCAATTCCTTCTCGAGATATTTTTTTGTAAGGTGGTTCTTGAGGCTTTACCTTTTCTTCCGGTTCAAGAGGTGTTGACTCTGTGTTGTTTGATGATTGTAAAAGGTGTGGATTCATCGCAATAAGGTCTGAAAAAGGAACTATCTTTTTATAGATAGTTCCATGATCGTCAAAAAAAACGAGTGCCCCACCATCTACCATTTCTATAAACGCACCTTGTTGTGTTTCTCCTGATGACCGGCGAATAACAACCGATACCCCTTTTGCCATACGCTCTCTTTTTTCTTGTTGTTTCCGTGCTTGAAGTTCTTGAAGAAGTCTTACTTCTTCAACAGAGTTTTCTTTTTTAGGCTCGGGTGCTAGCAGGTCTTCTTTTTGAACCTTTACTTCTTGTTGACCAAGCTTTTGTTCATCTTGACTTGCTAGCTCTGCTTCAGTTTTCTGGAGAATTTTTTCAATTTCTTCCGCCTCACCTGTACCCCAGTGTTCAACGTGTGCATAAGGTGCCGCCTTCTCTTTTTTCCAAGAGCTTCTCCGTGCGTTTTTTTCTAATGCTTCCGCTAGGTCATTATTGTCTTTATTTGAAGTGTCTTTATCTATATCTTCGCTTGGTCCAAAACCAGAAGGATCTAAAAAATCTATTTTTTCTTGATCGGTAGTTGGCGTGTTCTCTAGTTCACCAAAATCAAACTCAGTGTATTCTTCTGGAACAGCAACTTTTTCTCCAGCAGCTTTTGCGAGTGCTTCAGACAACTCTTTCTCAAAAGCAATTTTCTCTTCATCACCTTTCTTTTTTTGATTCTCTTGTTTTTGTTTAAGAATTGCGTCGCTTTCAGAATCGTCCCCCCACTCAAATAGATCTTCAGCGGGTTTAACGGGTTTTTTGTGTTGAGGTTTTTCTGTAATTGGATCACCCCAGTCATCAGTAATAACACCTTCATTTTGTTCTATCTGAGATTTTTTTGGTTGAGGGGCTGGAACAACTGTACTTAATGCTGCTTGAGCTTTTTTGTTACTCTCGAAGATTCTTTTCAAGAGGTCGGTATTTGTTCCAAAAAGGTTCTTCATAGAAAAAATTATACAATAATAAATATATAAGTCAATACACGAATTTCTATATATTTGGTATAACTAAGAAGTTCGTGAAAAAACTATTATTTAGTTTCATATATTGTATCGCATTTTTCTCCCAAACCCATGCGTTCAATGCCCAAACTATCCCCCTCTTGTATGCTGTAGGCGGAGGTGGTGATACACAAAGCGACCCTCTTTCTAATCAAGATGGGTTTATCTCTTTGGATCATGGATCTATTCGTGCAGCAAATGAGCCAGAAATTGTTATTCCAAGTACTGATGAAATTAGCGTGTATACTGTTCGAGAAGGTGACACGGTTCAGACCATTGCTAAACTTTTCAATGTTTCTCCGAATACTATTATTTGGGCAAATGATTTGCGAAAAAAATCAATAAAAGAAGGAGACACTTTGGTTATTTTGCCAATAAATGGTATTCGTCACACCATAAAAAAGGGAGATACTCTTAAGTCTGTTGCAAAACTATATAATGCCGATATAGAAGATATTGAACTTTTTAATGGCCTTATTGAGAACTCAATGCTTGCAGTTGGTGACACGTTAATTGTTCCTGAGGGTGAAATTATTGAGCCTGTTGTAAAAAAAGTTCCGGCAAAAACTACAACTAAAACAAAAAACACTGCACCTAATGGTTACTTTGTTCGCCCTGTTGTGGGAGGTGTTCGTACGCAGGGTGTACATGGAAGAAACGCAGTAGATATTGCTGCTCCAATTGGGACCTCCGTTCGTGCTTCTGCGCAAGGAACTGTTATTCTTGCAAAACTTGGAGCTTGGAACGGTGGATACGGAAACTATGTTGTAATACAGCATCCAAATGGTACACAGACTCTGTATGCGCACCTTTCTGCTATTTATGTAAATCAGGGACAAGTTGTTGATCAGGCTGTTATTATTGGTGCTGTAGGAAACAGTGGACGATCAACCGGGCCACATCTTCACTTCGAAATACGTAATGGTCCACGGAACCCTTTCTAGTACTATCTAATATCTTGTTTTCTATATTGTAATGCTTCAAGAATGTGTTTTGGAAGCACAAACGCACTCTCGTCGAGGTCAGCGATTGTGCGCGCTACTTTTAATAACTTAAAATAACTGCGTGGTGAAAGTGAAAGCTTCTCGGAACTTTTTATTGCAACTTGTAATGCTTCTTTGTCGAAGTTACCAACTTTTTGAATCTCATGTGAGGTGAGCTCGTTATTGGTAATTTTCGATATTACTTTATTTCTTTTTGTAGAAAAAATACGAGCTCTGAGTACGTCTTTTTTGTAGTCATTTGAACTCAGTGTATCTTTTGGTATTGTGTTTAATTTTTCGTACTCAACGTGCTCTACTGGTACCCATAAATCAATTCTGTCGGCAATAGGTCCTGATATTTTTCTATCGTATCGTGCTAAGTCTGTTTCTTTGCAAACACATGTTTTATGAACTGCGCCACGAAAACCGCACGGACACGGGTTCAATGCTGCCACTAAAAGGAACCGTGCCGGATATATCTCATGACCTTTTGCTCTTGCAACATGAATAACACCGTCTTCGAGTGGTTGACGTAAGCTTTCAATAGAACGACGTTCAAACTCAGGAAACTCATCTAAGAAAAGAACACCACGGTGAGCTAGTGTAACTTCTCCCGGTCGAGGTGTAGCTCCACCGCCAACAAGTGCCACATGTGAAGTTGTATGATGTGGTGCTCGGAACGGAGGTGTATAGATAAGTTCATTTTCAAGTGCACCAGAGGCAGAATAAATACTTGTCACCTCAAGCATATGTTCCTCGGGGAGGGTGGGTAAAATATTGTGGAATGCCCGAGCAAGCATGGTCTTACCTGTTCCTGGCGGACCAAAGAGTGCAATGTTGTGATTTCCGGCAGCGGCTATAAGAAGTGCTCGTTTTGCGGTATCTTGGCCGTGCACGTGTGAAAAGTCTGTATCAACTGTTGTAATCAAAGGTTCTTTTTTCTGTACAACTATATATTCCAAGGACTTTGTACCAATAAGATGATCGACAAGTTCTTTTAATGTTTGTACGCCGTAGATTTTAATATTTTTATTGTCTAAAACTTCGTGAGCGTTTTGGATAGGAATATATATTTCTTGTATACTATTTTTAATTGCGTGGAGGATAGTAGGAAAAACACCTTTCGTCTTCTGTATCGAACCATCAAGTCCAAGTTCACCGACAAATAAAACATTCTCAATATTATTTATCTTTATTTGTCCTGACGCCACAAGATATGCGATTGCAATAGGAACATCAAAATGCGCACCTTCTTTTTTGAGTTGTGCTGGTGAAAGAGAAATAGTTACTTTTTGATGTTCTGTTTTAGGAGAGGTGAATCCTGAATTTCGAAGCGCTGATGTTACACGATCTTTGGATTCTTCAACCGCTTGATCGGGAATACCAACAATTGAAAAAGAGTAGAGGCCACGATGAACGTCGGCCTCTACTCGTATATTATGTACGGTTGTGGGTGTTGCTTGTGCGGAGTGAATGCGTGCAAATCCCATGTTTTCTTTTAGAGAGTTGTGTCTTTGTGCGCAATTGAGGTCCGGGCAGCTGGGTTTGCGTCAAGTCGTGCTCCTTCAATTGCTTCTCCACTTACTTCGCAAACACCAAACGTTCCTTTTTCAATTTTTTCTAGCGCACGTTTAATATCTACAAGTCTATTTTCAAGTTGGTTTTGTACCGCATTTTGTTCCTCCATCTCTTCGAATTTGTCACCTAGCTCTGTGTCATCACTTGGGTCAATATCAAAGTCAGCAGGCATTGCTTCCCAATCATTCTTGTTGTCAGGATTAATACGCCCCAAAGCCGCAAGCTTTACTTCAAGTGCCTCTTTTTCTGCTTCAAGCATTACTTTGTATTTTTGTGTGTCGATCATGTTGGTATATTAACATATTTTGTAGCCGTGGTTTAATGAGGTAATGAGTTTTAAATTTGAAGGTAGTTTAGAAAAACATAATACAGAAGAAAACCAGTCTTTAGGCGGAGGAAGAAAAGTGGAAGCGCCTCAGAAAGCACTTGATGTGCTATCAGACAACAGGGCTTACAATGCCGGATACTCAAAAGTAGTGATAGAAAGAAATGAAAAATTAAAAGAATTGTTTGAATACATTGAAAAAGAAATTGACCTTAAAATTATCCAAAATATTATTGGCGAGTATTTGTCTCGGAGTGGGGTTCCAAACAGTGTTTGGAACACTCTTCAGTTAGAGGATTTTTTTATTTTACGGAATCAATCAGAGGATATATATGGATGGTTTGATAATACTTCCAACCTTATTGGTCTTAACGCGGCATCTTTTGAAGACAAAGAAATTGTTTTCCTGGACGTGTTACATGTTGTTGTTCATGAAATTGTGCACTCAATGGCGCATAACAGAGTTTTTGTAGGTAAAAAGACGAGGCGGGGCAAATATGTTCAGTATGATGTTGTGTCTGGTTATGATACAAGGAGAAAAGATAAAACTCTCTTTGAAAGTTTTAATGAAGGAGTAACTGAAAGAATTAGTTGTGAAGTTATGGTTGAATATATTAACAGAGTCGGAAAGACAAAATTTAGAGACGATCTTGCTCTGAAAATTGAACAACAGATTTCTTCAACTTCACGGTACGGTATATATATGCTGTTTGTAGATTCTATATGTGAAAAAATTTCTGAATATGCAAACGTTACAAAAACTGATGTTTGGCTTGCTTTTACAAGAGGATATTTCACGGGGGATTCTTTGTATGAGCAACAAACTAAAGAGCTACTGAATAACTCTTTTGGAGAGGGGTTTATAGAAAGGTTAACATTGTTATCAAATAAGACAGAAATAGGAAAACTTGGATCTTTTGCTGGAGCTTTTGATTTTGAAAATCCAAAACAATCTGCTGAAAAATGGCTTCAATACTTAAATTTAAAGTGAGTTGATTTTAGTTAGCGTTAAAATTTAAGCGGTCCATAATTCGTAAAAAAGCATCCACACTTCCTGCAATTACAAGGGTGTTTCTTTCAGGAAATCCATATACAAGATACTCTTTACCGGACTTTCCTTGAGCGGTTCTGAGCTCGATATTTTTACGAACAGTATTTCCAAACGTTATTTGATCGTTTATATAACTTATACGTTCTTCAAATGTCGACACCGGCTCTGTTGTCGTGGAGGTGACAAGTTCCATTTTTTTTGTTTTAGGGTTGTAAACTTCAACCTCTTCTACAACCTCTTGATCAGTTATGGTTTCGATAAGCTCTTTAACTTCTATTCTTGGACTATAACCGAATATTTTTTCTAGATCTTTGAGAATTGTTTTTTCCCAGGCACTAAGACCAATCACTGTACGGTCGTAGTCATTTGTCTGTACTACTATCCCACTTCGTAAACCGTCATCAGTTACTCGAATATAGATGATATCTTTTGCTAATGAGCGTCGAAAAATATCTGGCACACTGTCTCCTAGAAGTGCGAAGAATTCTTGAGAATTAATAGCGCGAGTGATTTCCCCACCTTCTGTTTGTGTTTCGGTTACGTAAGGCACAACACGGGTCATGACGCCAAGAGTGGTATCAAGTGAACTTGTCGCTGATAAAAGTGCAACACTTGCATTTCTGTTTTTTAAATCAACTTTTGTTGAAATAGTTTCATCGACAGCAAGAAAGTCTTGTGCTTGAACGAGGTTTGGAGGCAAGACTACTTTTTGAGTTGGGGTAGACAAAAAGTACACGTATCCAACTGCTGTAAATGCTCCAAAAATAAAAATAAAGGAAATAAAATAGATAAAAAGATTCACTCTTTTTCTTTTTGTTACAACAACAACCTCCTTTTCTCGTTCCTGTTCCGCTAATGCAATATGAAGCACTGTTGCCTGCTTATTTTGCATAGATTCAGCTACATCTTGTTCGAATGTGCGTACTTGTGGAATGTTTGGAGAATTTGGAGGCATGTTTTTTCTACCTTTATTATACAAGGCGTTTTGCTTTTTTTACAGGCTGAGCTTTCTTTTGAGGATGTTTAGCTGACTGTTGTTGTGATGCTTGTTTGTGAGGAATT
>JBDHUT010000026.1:0-8160 GCA_039809305.1 Minisyncoccia bacterium | reverse complement strand
TACCTAGCTGATGATGATCAAATTGACCACTTCCATCCATGTTTGCAGACGAAAGAAGAAGTTTTGTACCATTTGTTTGTCCACCAGCCACAATACCTGTTCCATAGTTGCCCCCTCCTTGGTTTCCACCGTGGAAAAATTCAATTGCATTTGTTGGAGATGGAAATCCAGCAAGCGAGTTTGAAATTTTTACTTGTCCAATCCAGGCATCACCATCTACATCGAATTTTGCTCGAGGAGATGTTGTCCCCACCGCAACTTTTCCATCAGAGGTAATAAAGAGTCTGTCTTCACCACGAGTCACAAGAGAAAGTGGTGCTGTTGTACAACACGGTGTTCCAATGGTAAATCGACTTGCAGCATTAGAAATAATACTTGAGATGTTTGTGCCATTATCATGACGGAGAATCATTGCTGAGCCACCTCCAACGTTTACAGATGAAACACCTGCTCCAAATGAATTACTTACATCGAGCACAGTATGGTTTGTTGAACCATCATTGCCGAGAGCAAATCGGTTTCGAGTAGAAAGCCCTTGCTGAATACCTGGTGTAATTTGGAGACCACCCATTGAGTCAACCAAGAATGCTGCGAAATTTGCCGCGTCATACGAAAGACGAAACTGCTCTGATGTATCAAGAACACTTAAACGTGCACTTGGGGCATTTGTACCGATCCCTAGTCTTGAGTTTACGTCATCCCAATTAAAGTTTACATTTGACGCAAACAAGCCATCTTTTTTAAACTGCACACTTCCATTTACTCCAGCCGGAGAAGTTGTTGCAAATACAGAAGGATCGAGATCAGAAAGAATTACTTTTCCAGAAGCATCGAGAGTTAAGAATTGAAGTTCTGTACCTACAGCAGGTGAAGCTGAAGTAAGTTGTGTAAACGTAAATCCAGAATCATTTGCAACACCACTGTTTACCTCAAGACGTGTTGAAGGAGTAAGTGTGCCAATACCAACATTTCCAGATCCAGTAATCCTCATTCTGGTTTGTGTAGAAGGAGTATACCCGCCAGTCATGAAGTTAATAGAATGCGTGCCACCTGATGCAGTCTCAGAATCAGAATAAATATAGAAATCATTACTTGCACCTACCCCACCATTGTTACGAAACTCAGGTAAGAAATGGTTACTTCCATACACTGAAAGTTGAGAGATTGCACCGGTATTATTCTGAAGTCGAACAAGACCAAGCGCAGTAGAATCAGTACTTGTTTGTCGGAAACCATTGTTTCCACCAGTTGTAATTACTGAATCAATCTTGAAACCAGGTGTATTTGTGCCAATACCGATACGATTAGTTGAAGCATCGACAAAGAAGAGGTTATTATCTGATTGTCCAGCAATTCGGAAGTCGATATCTTTATTTGTTCGATTGAATTCTGTGTCAGTTGTACCGTTCGAAGACTGTGAGATAACCGTAGAGAGATTGTTTTGAGAATCATAAAGTTCAAGTCGTGGATTATCTACAGATCGAGCCTGTACATATCGCATGTATGCCTCACTATTTGTTCCAAATCCAGCATCACCTACGTCACCAAGTCCAAAGTCGTACGAACCAACAGCTAAACGGTCGTAAATCTGTACACCTCCATTTCGATTAATACTCAATCGTGTTTGGGAAGTGTTCGCATCAATAATATTAAAGGTTCCTCCGACTGCTTCTACCCCAACTTTATATGATTGAGGGAAAGCACCAGCATTATTATTAATTTGAAGATATGACTGGTCACCATTTTGGAATACCGCTGTTGGACGAGCATCATTTGCAAGCACAGAGAGTCGAGCAGGCACTGTATCAGTAAGAGGATTAAATCCTGAATCTTTCGCAAGAATACTATCACCATATTTTGTGAGTGTCATAATCCCCCCCTCACCATACGCATAAACAGTAAAACGGTCGTCAGCATTATTGCGCGGATTAACAAACATTCCCCAACGCGTAGAAACATTTCCATTTGGACGAGTTGCACCCAAAGCAATACCTGATTGATTTCCAGGATTATTATTTATAAACAACCCCATAATACGACCAACTGGACTGGCTTCCACAGTGAGAGGTCGTGCTGGACTATTTGTCCCTACACCAAAGTACCCACTTACATCAGCATTACCATCTACACTCAAGCGATTATTTGGAGTTGTAGTACCGAGACCAACATTTCCCGTAGAAGTAAAACGTGCTCTTTCTGTGTTGTTAGTTTTTACAACCAAATCTTGCGTATCAATTGTTCCTAAGAAATTATTAGTAGGATTTGTTCCTGTATTTCCAGATGTACTCCAGAGTGGCATTGCTGCGAGAGTCGATGTAGATGTTGTTGAAAGAATCTCAAGTAATGTGCGGAATCGAAGTTGCCCTAACGCATCAGTCGCCATCACACCATCAAAAGGACCGTCTGTTCGTGGAAATGAATATGTTTTTCCATTGTTTGTGGCATTAGCGTCAAATCCAAAGTGAACACCATTTCCGTCAATTCGAATCTGACTTGAAGAGGCACCTGTTGTATTTGAACTCAAACGAATCTTACCTGCATCTGCACGAAGTTGATTTGTTGTTGTGCCATTTGTTACACCAATTTGAGCTGTACTGTTACCAACCGCAGAATACCCTTGTTGATTTGTATCAGCATCAAAAGCTTGCACTTCATACAATGGATAGCCTGGAGCGACTCGACGAAACATACCCGCAAAAAGACTATGTGATCCTTCTGTAGCAGTAAGTCCTGCAAAGTTAGAATTTTCAAGTGTCCCTCCTGCGACAGAAACAGTAGTTGTACCTTGATTTACAATACCGAAACCATTTCGCGCAAGCCCAAAGTTAAATATACCTTGAGTAATATTTGTATCTTCAGTAAGTGGTCCACCAAGTTTTATAGTAGTTGAAGTAGAAGTAGTTGCGAGATTAACACCATTGATCCCAAAAAGATTCGCGAGTGATCCTAAAATAGAAGGCGTATTTGATGCGCTTGGGATAGTAATGTATTGCCATTCGACTGTTCCTGAAGCATTTGTTGCAAGAACCTGTCCTGGAAGCGCGCCACTTGGAAGCGGTGAGATTGGCGCAAATGAAGGTGAAGCACTACCTCCCCCACCATTCCAAAACACCTGAGGCACATTTACAAAGGCACCTGTGGCACCAGCCCCTGGAGCACCTGGAGCTCCCGCAGGACCTTGTGGACCAGGAGTTCCTTGCACTATCACAGTTCGCTCAATAATCTGAGGTGAAGTTTGCACAGCAAACCCTCCAATAGAAGCGGGTTGTCCGCCTTGATTTCCCGCCGGAGTAGATCCTGATGTTGGAGCACCTGAAGTATTTCCTAGCACTCCCGCCACACCAACAGAAGCAGTATTACCAACTGCAACTTGTGCACGAGTAAAACATCTATCGCTTTTTGCACCAAAAAGGTTTGCAAAGCTACAATATGTTCTAAGTGCAATACCGCGAACCCCTGTCATTTTTTCCACCGCTTCGCTATTTTGAGCAAACGCAAGTGAAGTTGCACCAAGTAGCACAAGTGCCATTAGCGCAAAAGCATAATTTTTCTTCATATATATTTAAAATAAAAAACCGCAACTACCTGTACTTCTACAGATAACGCCACTATGTCACACCCCCACATTTATGGCAAGAAAACTGTGGATAGCTTGTGGGCAACTTTTGAACCCTTATTTTCAAACAAAAAACCGGCTACTTGAGCCGGTTTTTTGTTTAACTTTTTCTACTAACTAAATCTCGTTTATCTTAATCACAGAGATTGTTGCTGAACGAGTCGTTCCGCCACACGAGAGGGTAAAAGTTGTTTTGTTTTGAATATTTACACCGAGCGTAAAGAGTCTTCCCTCTTGCTTCACAAGACCTTGATTTACAAGATTTACGTCAGCAATAATATTTGATCCCGAACCACTTTCCTGTGCAAATGTGCCGGAAAGAACAAACAAACTAAGTACACCGATACTAAAAAGTGTAAAGATTTTTTTCATATACAGATAAGTAATGTAAGTATATCAAAATTAAAGCAGCTTGGCTGTATACTGTACACAATGCTTGCGCATCCAATCGAAAAAATGATTCGTCTAGACTCAGCTCATAAGGCTGCTTTGAAAAAACTTGGCCTTATTTCCGTCGCAGATATTTTATACCACTTTCCTACACGCTATGCAGATATTCGTGAACTTGGAGATACTGCTACCCTTGCAATAGGGCAAGATGTAACTCTGTATGGAAAATTAAGTGGTGTAAAGCTGCGTAAAGCATGGAGAAGTAAAGTACCTATGGCAGAAGCGTATCTCGAAGACCACCGTGGACGTATAAAAGTTATTTGGTTCAACCAGGCCTACATTGCAAAAATGTATCCGGAAGGAAGTCTTGTGAAGCTCTCAGGTAAGATTTCTGGTAGCAAACAAGGGCTGTACTTGTCTAATCCTGATATTGGAAAAATTACCGATATGCCTATTGACACACACGATTCCCTTTTTGCACAAAAAAAAGAAGACTCGTCTCAATTGGAAAATCCAAGTGAATTTCTTACACCAGTATACAGAGAAACAAAAGGTGTGACGTCTCGCTTTATACTTCATACAATACAAAAACTTGTAACTCAAGGCGCACTGACTCAGATAGAAGATCCTATTCCCGAAACAATCTTAGAAAAATATCATTTACCCGACCTTAAAAAAGCACTTACATACATCCACTTTCCTAAAAGTTCAGATCATGTGACCGCTGCACGCAAACGCTTCGCTTTTGAAGAAATATTTTTTATTCAACTCACAAAAGCGCGAGATCGGGCAAAAACAAAAGAAACACCTGCATACAGCATTAAAAGTTCTCCAAAAAGCGCCGTTGCATTTTTAGAAGAAAAAGGAATTGAACCAACAAAAGCACAAGAAAAAGCCATTACTTCTATTGTCGAAGATATTCAAAAAATCCACCCAATGTCCCGGCTTCTAGAAGGTGATGTTGGCTCTGGTAAAACAGCTGTCGCGGCAGCATGTGCGTATACTACCATTACCACTCGACCAAGTTTCATAGATCAAAAAGGAAAACAGGTAGAGCAAGACTTTGGCACACTTCAAGTAGCTTACATGGCTCCAACTGAGATTCTTGCTCACCAACATTTTGAGTCTTTCTGTGAATTTTTTACAGGCACTGGAATATCACTAGGACTTATTACTGGAGATACATGTTTAAAATATCCATCTAAAAGCCGTCCAAATGAAGCAACAAAAATATCAAAAAACCAACTACTCAAATGGGTTCAAAATGGTGAGATTGCCATCGTAATAGGGACGCATGCGCTTATTCAAAAAAAAGTGCAATTTAAGCATTTGGGGTTGGTAATCGTTGACGAGCAGCATCGTTTTGGTATCAAACAAAGAAAAGAACTCGCGCAGAAATCGAATGATTTTGGAAAAGTTGCCCACCTACTTTCCATGACTGCAACTCCTATTCCCCGCACACTTGCACTCACTATTTACGGAGACCTCGACCTTACCATACTTGATGAAATGCCACCTGGTAGAAAAAAAATTATCACCGAAATAATTGCACCACATGCTCGTGAAAAAATGTATGCGGAAGTAAAAAAAGAGCTCGATCTTGGCCGTCAAGCATATGTTATTTGTCCCCGCATCGACGAACCAGATGAAGAAGAGGCTCAAAAGAAGATACAAAGATCGGTAGTTGCTGAAGCAAAACGATTACAAGAAAACATATTTCAAAAATGGAAAGTTGGTGTACTTCATGGAAAAATGCGCCCAGCGGAAAAAGAAAAAGTTATGAGGGATTTCTCAAATAGCAAGATAGATATTCTTGTTTCGACAACCGTTATCGAAGTTGGTGTGAATGTTCCAAATGCATCAGTTATTATAATCGAAGGTGCTGAACGTTTTGGTCTTTCGCAATTACACCAATTACGCGGCCGAGTATTGCGTGGTACACATCAACCATACTGTTACATAGTAAGTGACACCGAAAGTGAAAATTCTGTAAAGCGTTTACTCGCCTTAAAAAAGAGTTCGAATGGGTTTGAACTAGCCGAACAAGATTTACTTTTTCGAGGTGCTGGTGAGCTCACTGGAGGAAAACAGTCTGGTATTACTGATATTGGCATGGAAGCAATAAAAAACATTAAACTTGTTGAAGCAGCACGAAAAGAAGCTCAGGAAATAATAAAAAAAGATACTGATCTTAGGTCGCTTCCCCAAGTACAAAAAGAGCTTCTTAAACGAGAGTCAATTCACCTTGAATAAAAAATAAATCCAGCATTTGCTGGATTTATTTTTATGAAAAAGAAAAAAGAACTAGAAAGAAGAACCACCAGTTACCTGATAATTAACCGCATTACTTATTCTACCCGCACTATTTTCAACTTTAATTTGATAGTATCCAGCAGGAGTTGGTTCGTATCTCGCAAGGCACTCTTCACCAGGTTTTACATCACATTGAAACAGTGTTGTTGGAACCGTAAAAGTAAGAGCATTTGTGTATCCAGTATTTCTATTTGGTGCAATTTTTAAACTTCCAAACCACACATAATCAGAAGAAGGATTAAAATTAGATCCACTCAATGTAACTTGAACATTTGTACCACCAACAGATGGAGAAATCGCAGAAATTGAAGGTGTTAGTGCTGTTGAAGCAACCACAGAAACTGATTTTGCATTTGAAGTACCAAACGAATTGATTACCTTTACATCATATGTTCCAGGATTCACAGAAATCATATCATCAGTACAGTAGAGACCTGGAGCACAATATCGTGGCATCATAGCTGGAATAGTAAACACTAATACAGAATCACTTGAACGGGTTGGGTTTGGTGTTATATACCCGCTACCAAAAACAATTTTGGCATTACCGGTGTTAAGACGCTCACCTGTAAGCGAAACCTCTGTGCCAACACTTATAGACGAAGGGAATACAGTTGAAATAACTGGTACTTGAGTTGTCCCTGTTGCCGGATCAGTAACCGATTTTGTTACAGAAATACCTTTATTGTTGTAACACGTAAGTGTGTATGTAAGTGGTTGAGACATAAACCCGATTACATGTTCGCCGTTTGTAGGCTTTGAACCACTCCACGCACCTGACGCCTCACATGACTGAGCACCTGTTGTAGTCCACACTAACTTTCGCCCTAAACCAACAGCATTACCATTTGTAAATGTATAGTCTGTTGCGTAAAAACTAGTTATCACAAGGTCGGTTGAGACAGTTCCGGTTACGGTAAAGTTTAAATTTGTAGAAACACCATTTGCATTACCAACAGCTACCGTATAGTTGCCTGGAGTAACAAGACGAACCATTACCGCTGGACATGGATCTGTTGGTTTAAGTTGTACACACGGATGCGCTAATTCACGTGGAACAATAAAACTAACACGACCTGCAACTTTTGCTCCATCTACAGGAAGACGATATCCGGCAAAAAGTACATACTCAGCACCTGTATCAATATTAGAACCATACACAGTAACACGAGTATCAACAGGACCTGACTGCGGAGAAAGTGAGGTTATGATAGGAACCTGTACTGATCCACTTGTAACCGTGAAATTAAGTGCATTTGAAGTTCCATTCTTATTTACCACAACTACTTCATACAAACCAGGAACAACTGGTTTTGTTGCTATTTCACACATCTGTTGCCAATTCACACCACAAGGTGTAATTTCTGATGGCACTTTAAAACGAAGAGTATTCACAATATCTGCAGCATCTGATGAAAGAGTGGGTGTAACACGTGATCCTCCGAAATAAATCTGGTCAGAACCAACATTAATTCCCTCCCCCTTTATTACAACCTCCCTTCCTACTGAACCCGCAGATGGTGTAAGAGAATATAGTTTTGGTGCCGACACTACAGTACCTGAAGTTACTGTAAATGTAAGAGTATTTGAGATTCCTTCCTTATTTTTTACAACAACATCATACTTACCAGGAGTCACTTGTTGTGCCACAATTCGACATAATACAGAATCATCATATCCACACGGAGTAATAGATTGTGGAACTTTAAAGCGGATGACTCCTTTTCGATCAGTTACCAAAGACGTAGAAGGTACAAGCGATCCTCCGAAATAGATTTTCTCATTTCCTGTGTTGATATTTTGACCAAAAATTGCAACTTCTGTACCAATAGGACCTTGTG
>JBDHUT010000025.1:0-8456 GCA_039809305.1 Minisyncoccia bacterium | reverse complement strand
TCCTGTTTCTCCATTGTACTCCCATGAGCGTATCCTTTCAAATGAAGGCAGCTGTGAATAAAAAGAAAGAGGATAAAATTTGTGTAAGAGAGATTATAATTTTTTGCCTGGGAGCGCATTATTGAAAGCGACATATAAATTTCTCCTTCGTTTTTCGTAAGTGGAAATGCGAGTGTGTTTGGAATGTATGTTTTTTTTCGGTACGTTTTATTTAAATGCTGAATATTTTTTTTTGTACTAAATATTAATCGTAAAACATATTTTTTTCCAAGTATTTTTTGTGCGACATCAAAAAACGGCAAGGACGGAATTGTCCCTACCGTTTCTCGAATGACTGTAATTGATTCTTTTTCGGTCGATTGCATTTTTATCGTGCGCCTTTCTTTTTTGGAGGAGTGAGTTTGCCAAGCTTCTTCAAGCGGTTGTATGTTTTTGTTCGGCCAATTTTAAGAAGTTTCGCTTTCTTAACTTTAAGTTCCGAAAGTGTTCGTGCTGCATATCGCTGGCCACGTTTTTTTGGAATGATTCCTGACTCCTGTACTTTTTTTGTAAAGCGTCGAAGTAGACCTGATGTTGGTTCGTTCGGACCACGTTTGATTTCTACGTAAGCAATTGGCATAAGTAATCATATTTTTACCACATTCGGGTTTGTTTTGCAATAACAAAGCTTTTAAAAAAAGATATTTCTGAGTGTATAAAGATATTAGGCTATCACGTTGACAAGACCTCTATTCTTTGAGATGAATGATTGTACCCAACAGTTGGGTGTACCGGAGAAAAGCCAATGCTTCTGAAAAAAGAAGGTGTGAAGTCGGGGACGGTGCTCTCTCTGGCAGTCGTTCCAAAGGGGTTTACTATTGGAACAACTGCTGAAAAAAATGAGTGGGGAGACCCAAACTTTGTGCAGTTCTCACCCAAGGACCAGAATTCTCTGGAGACACTGCAGAATCTCCAGCAGCTTTTTCTGGTCCTGCGGACTCGTGGTATTGTGCTTGTGAGTGGTGTACTCGCGTTTCAGCTTCCGGGAGGGTCGCTGGAAATGCGTAGTGGCGCTGATGGTAGCAAGCACATTCGTGTTTGGCAACCTGAGATCAAAGACGAGTGTGTACTGCACATCAATCACAACAATGCGCCCGAAGTCCTGGTGCATGCCTTGCGGAATCTGTACGAGGGCATGCGTAGGGATGCGGAGATGCTTTCGAGCTAGGTTTCTATTATTTTTGGGAGGGGAGGACGAACTTCAAAGAGTCCGTGAAAGTTGCGGACTCTTTTTTATTTTGAATGATGGTCTTTCAGGTGTTTTATGTAGTCACTTAATTCCTCAATTTTTACAGTTTCTTGAGACCTATTTTCCATATCACGCACAATCACTGACTTTTCGAGCGCTTCTTTTTGTCCGAAAATAAGGACGTAGGGAATACCAAGTTTCTCCGCAATACCAAGTTGTGCTCCGAGACTATCTTTTGATATAGATTGTTCTACTGGAATTTTTGCCTTTCGGAGAATTTCAAGAACCGCAAGACTTTTTAGTTTTGCTTCAAATCCAAGTTGTACAAAAAATACTTTCGGCTTTTTGATAATTCTTGGTGCTAAATTTTTAAACCACGGACGTTCAACAATTCGGTCCATACCAAGCGACCCTCCAACAGCGGGAATGTCCTTTTTTGAACCAATCATTTTACCTAAGTAATCATAACGACCACCTCCGGCAATTGTTTGCATGCTGCCATCTTCTGTTTTTTCCATTATTTCAAAAACAGTATGGGTATAGTAAGAAAGTCCTCGAACAAGAAGCTTATCAAGCTCATAGGTGATACCCATATCGTCGAGATACTGGAGCACTTCTTTGAAATGTTTTTTTCCTTGTGCGGATAAAAAACTTACCGCATCTGGTGCACCTTGATTTATTTCTTTTGTAACAGGGTGCTTTGAATCAAGAATTCGGAGCGGATTTGTTTTAAGTCGTTCTTGATCTATTGCTGGTAAATCTTTGAGATGTTTTTTGTAGTACGCAACAAGAGCTCTTAGATACGCTGGTCGTGATTCTTTGTCACCAATTGAGTTAATGTTAACGACTAAGTCTTTAGCACCTGCTTCTTGAAGAATTGTATAAATTGTCTTGATAACAAGTGCGTCCAAAATACTACAGTCGCTTCCAAGCGCATCAACATCAAACTGATAAAATTGTCGATAACGTCCTTTCTGGGGATTGTCATGACGAAATACTGGACCGGAGTGGTAGAGAAGTACTGGTTGAGGGAGGGATTGCATTCCGTGCTCTATGTACGCACGCATCAGTCCTGCTGTTTGTTCTGGGCGCATTGCAAGATGGTCACCACCTTTTGTTTTTAAGGTGTACATTTCTTTGTCTATAATGTCGGTACCAACTCCTACAGCAGAAGTAAAGACATGTTCGTGTTCTAAGATAGGGGTCTCAATAGGTTTAAAACCGTAGTAGACTGCTATTTCTTGAGCTTTTTCAAATAGGCCTTGAAACTTGTAATAATCATCACCAATAATGTCGCGCATTCCTTTTGGTGTTTGTAACGAATTTACATCCGGTTTATTTTCTTTTGACATAGGGTATACCAACCACTTGTAATTGAATACAATCCTAGTTTACGGGTTTTTAGATAAAACGTCTACTTTTCCTGGAAAAAGGGATATTTGTGAAAATGGATAAAGTCGAATAAGGGTTCTTCCGATGATTTGATCACGCTGTATTGGGCCGATCATTCGGGAGTCGTAGCTGAGTGGGCGATTGTCACCCATCATGAAGTATTCGTTTTCATTAAGAGTCATTATCTTCTTTGTCCTTGGGTCTGAATTTTGTACATATGTTTCATCGAGTGAAAAACCTGAAGGGTTTTCTGAATTAACGATTATTGTACTTGTGCCATCAACGAGAACCTGCTCACCAGGTAAACCAATAATTCTCTTTATAAGATATCGATTACCATTTTCTGGACCTGACTTAAAAACAACAACCTCACCTCGTTTTGGGTCATCGGTAAATTTATACGTAAAACGGTCGACTATTATGTAGTCAAAAGGTTGGAATGTTGGAACCATTGATGTTTGTTGGACTAAAAATGGTTGAATGAGAAATGATTTTATAATTATGAAAAAGAATCCAACGGTGGTTATAAAACGAAGCGTCTCCTGAATATTTGAATACCAAGATGATCGTCGCGTAACAGCACGTTCTTCTTTTGTTTGGTGAAAGTTGAATATAGCGAAAAAGAATTCAAGGACTTGGTCCGCTATCCAGTCTAGTGGGTTGCGCATAAAATATTTCTTATAGTGTATCATAGAGCTATATGTTTATAGTTGGCTTAGGAAATCCGGGGAATGAGTATGACAATACTCGTCATAATGTTGGGCGAATTATTGCGACATATATTGCTAAACTTACTAAAGCGGATGCTTTTGAAACTGACGGGTTACTCCGTGCTCAAAAAACAAAAACAGTTATTGCTGGAAAAAAGGCACTTCTCGTACTTCCTGATACGTTTATGAATCTTTCTGGTAAGGCTGTTGCGCCAATTATTAAATCTTCAAAAGATTTAGAAAAACTTGTGGTGATATACGACGATCTTGATCTTATACGAGGAACTTTTAAAATTTCTTTTAATAGAAGCTCAGGTGGACACAATGGCGTGCAGTCTATTATTAAAGCTGTAAAATCTGAGGCATTTATTCGTGTGCGAGTTGGTATTTCTCCAACTACAACGACAGGGAAGTTAAAAAAACCTCTTGGTGAAGAAAAGGTTGCTAAATGGATTCTTGGTGCAATGAAAGATGAAGAGAAAGATAGTCTGAAAAAAATCTCTAAAGATATTTTGCGTGCACTTGAGATGATAGCTGAAGAAGGGTTACCAAAAGCGATGTCGATCTATAATGGGAAATAGTTTTTAAATATGAAAACCCGGTGCGTCTCCTGACGTACCGGGGTTGTCGTTTAATTACAGATCACTGGAGAGCGACGAGAAGAGCATCGCCTGGTACTCCTTTACCTCGCCTCCAGCAAAGATTCGAGCCACCACACCAGCTTCGATCAAGATGACCTTGTCGAAGTGGTGCAGGAACATCGGATCGTGCGCAACCACAATTACGCCGCAACCAAATGTTTTCAAGCTACGGTAGAAGTGGTTGCGAAAATGCTGATCACAGTTTGCCATCGGTTCGTCAAAAATTACAAAGTCATACTGACCTTTATAACGTCTGATGCGATAGAGTGCACTTGCGATCAACAGACGCTTGTGTTGCCCGGTGGAAAGGTCTGCGCGATCTTCCCAGTCGCTGCCAAGCAGCGTGTCGAGTCCGTTTTTGAACGAACGGACCTTATCCGCTACCTCGCAGAATCCCAAGCATTCCCACAGGAGGCTTTCATCGAGTTCTTCTCTTGGCTGTGCCGACATGGTTTCCCAGATTGGCAGACCATGGAAGAGCTCGAGTCCTTGAGGAAGGTAGAGAATTCGTACAAGAAGTGCTTTCTGGCGGACATCATGAATGGATCGATCTCCCAGCATTACATCTCCCTCCTTGGGGAGATATGTTTTTGTGAGGAGTTTAAGGCAGGTTGTCTTTCCGCACCCGTTTGCTCCCACGATCGCCACCCGTTCACCCTCTTCGATGTGCATCGAGAGTCCTTTGAGGATTTGCTCAGTATTGCCCGGATAGGTAAACCGAACATTCTCAAAAGAGATACGTGTACACGAAACAGGAGTGTGCTCCGGCAAGTGTTCTTCTTGCACGAGTGGTTGGGTGTTGGAGTATATCTTCCACATGTGGAAAAAGCCGTACCGCTCCAACATGTGACCCAGGCGCCATGCGAAGTTTTGCACATTACTCATGAATGATGTGATTGCACCAAACAAGAGTAAGAGCTTGGCGAGGGAATAGTCTCCAAGATCCCTCGCACTTGCAAAAGCGACATAGAGCACCGTGATGGTTATGGTAAGTGAGAAGATGTTCTCATATACCCCAACCACCAACTCTTTTTTCTCGAGAGCAATTGTAGTATCTCGGACTTTTTGCGACAGTCCAAGGTAGCGTTTTGCAAAATACTCACCACCTTGAACGAGACGAGACAAGAGCATGCCGTTCTCGAATGCTGCGACGTAGTATGCACTCGCACGTCGCGCCAATTCTGACCCTGCAAACCGAATCTTTGTTCGGATCTTGTTGAAGATTACTTGAATAACAAGTCCAGGGAGAAACGGAATACAGAGTACAGGTAAGAGTCGCCATTCGATGACACAAATGATCACTGCTGAAGCGATCACTTGCAGAACGACAGTGAGAAGCGAACTCGAACTCTCGAGCACTCCCCTAAATATTTCTTCCGCCCCACTCAGTACTTGTTTGAGTCGCAAGAACTGAGGATTTTCGAGTTGTCCAAGATCGAGTCTCTGGAGTAATTCGATGTCCTTTTTTTGGAAGGCAAACCGAAATATATCATCCACTGTTTCTTGTCGAAACTGAACATATCCATTGAAAAGGATTTTGAGCAGTTGATAGACAAAAATACAGAGCAGAATCAACCACATGTACTCAAAGAGTTTACCGAAGTAATCTTCCTTGAATCCAACGTAGTCACCGATAAATCCGATACCATATAGGCTTCCAAAGTAGGTGATTGGTGCAAGGATTGCCCCGATCACAAAACTCAGGATGTAGAACTTGTCGATACTCCAGGAGAAGCTAACTACCTCTTTGACATATCGCAGTGTGTTCTTGACGATCACATCAGTTTTTGGCATCTCCACTTCGACGCCGTTTACCGTTGTGTGAGCGTAATCGCTCAGGTCCCCGAACTTCCTCACCAGCCTTTGTTCAAGGTTGGTGAGGATCTTGTCGACCCATTTTCGAAGCATACCGGAGTCTCCTCTATGGTTAACAAATGTAAAAGAGCGTGTAGGACGGTTTTTGGTCCATTAACCTATTATACCATATATTTGACTTATAATCAATACTATTGCAAAAAACCCGCTATAGCGGGTTTTTTGCAATAGTATTTCTGGAATCAATGACAGATTATTCTTTCGAAATATAAGTGAGAGTCATTCGTTGTTCTTTTGGTTCAAAGAATGTGATTGCAAAGTCGTATACTTTCCCAAGACTAAGAGCTTCTTTCATCTTTTCTTCATTTGCAAATTCAGAGATGTGTACGAGTCCTGCTACACCTTCGTTGATAGAGGCGAGTGCACCATGCTTGTTGAATTTAATAACAACACCTTTTACAATATCTCCTTTCTTGAACTTCTTTTCAGCTTCAAGCCATGGGTTTACAGTGAGAGCTTTTACAGAAAGTGAGACTTTACCATCTTTCACTTCAATAATTCGAGCTTTCACTTTGTCGCCAATTTTGAACAGTGTCTTAGGGTCATCGATAAGTGACCATGACATTTCTGAGATGTGAATAAGTCCTTCAAGACCGTCTTCGAGTTCTACAAAAGCACCAAACTCAACAACACCTGTGATTTTTCCTTCTACTTCATCACCAACGGTGTATTTTCCAACAACTTCTGTCTTTTCTTTCCCATCAACATCTTTTTCAGAGAAGATAAGTTTACCTTCTTTTGGCATTGCGCCAATAACACATACTGAAATACGTTTACCGATGAGTTTTTTGAGTTCTCGTAAAATTTTATCTTTATCACCATCCATTACACGAGGGTAGTTCTCACTCTTAAGCTGTGACGCAGGAAGGAATCCGGCCACACCTTGCCAGTCGAGAATAAGTCCACCTTTGTTTGCTTCTTTGATAACAAGATCAAAGACAGTTTTAGATTTAATAGCTTCTTCAGCATCACTCCACATTGCAGCTTGCTTCGCTTCTTTGAGTGATAGCTCTACATGACCATTTTCGTTTTCAGTTTCGATAACTTTTGACTTAATTGCATCGCCAACGTTTATCTTTTTGATGACATCTCGAGCTTGTATGAATTCTGCTCCGTAGATAATACCAACACCATGGATACCAAGGTCTACGTAGATTGCGGACTTCTTGATAGAGACAACGATACCGTCAACAACATCGTCTACTTTGAGTCGTCGTGGAGCAGTGTGAACTGCGTTTTTAAGCTGTGTGTGATTTGCATCACCGTAAATGTTTGCGTTTTGTAATTCTGGCATAAATATTAATTATTCGTTCTTCATTAATTAAACAAAAAAATTCCTCAGGAAAAAGGAATTGAGCTTTTCCTGCATGATTTGGTTTTGCCTTGTCAGAAATGGGAAGGGAGGGCAAAAGGTTACAAAATCACGTTTGTTGTTAATTTGAAATGAACCTAGCAATTAAAACATAAAATCCTTTAAAAAGCAACAAAAAAGCCGCATTTTGTGCGGTTTGTTTCGCCCTGTGCGACAGACTTTCTGCCGCACAGGGTTTCTCATGGTGTTACTTATTGGCCGTGGTGCCACTTGGTCCGAAGACACTTGAGACAGTTTCCCTCAAGCTTTTTCAGCTCAGGAATATGTTCCGGATTGTCTTCGATCTCGAGACGGGCTTTTACAGCCCTCAGGGCGTCACGAACGACCTGAGGGTTCGCATACCGGGCAGGATGTTCGGCAACTACTCGATGGTTGCCGAGGCCTGAGAGAACAATCTTAGCCACAGGAGATCCCTCCTTTGTGGTTAGGCTGCCACCAAGGCGAATGGTCCGATCTTGCGTGAGGCCATTTCTCGTTTCAAGAGCAGTCGCCACGATTTCGCGTTTTGCAGTTCATCGTGCAGCACTCCCGAATGTTCACCGCGGTGCACCTCGTCGATGAAGTCGTCGAGGGTCTTGTGAGCTTCGATGATTTCGGCGGTGATCTCGGTGTTGTCCATGTTCTGGCACCGTTTGCCGACATTGATGGCTTCGGATACTTGCATACACCTTCTCCATTTGTTTGCTGAATTTTGTTTATGCGGGTGTTCAGCGGAACCGCGAAAAAAGATCAAACAAGACTTATTTATACTACTAGATAGGCTTTTGTAAAGAGTTTATCTGTGGATAGTACCTGATATACTTCGGTAATGAAAAAGATCGTCACCATTGGTGGTGGTACAGGAAGTTTTACAATTCTCTCAGGACTTAAAAATATTCCTGATGTACAAGTAGCGGCAATTGTCTCTATGGCGGATGATGGTGGCTCTACGGGAGTGTTGCGTGATGAACTTGGGGTGCTTCCACCTGGAGATGTGCGGCAATGTTTGATTGCGCTTTCAGAACATTCAGATACTGTTAGAAAATTAATGGGATACCGATTTGAAGATGGTGTTTTGTCTGGTCATAACTTCGGTAATATTTTTCTTGCAGCACTAGAGAAAGTCACTGGTAATTTTGCAAAAGGGGTTGAGGTTGCGAGTGATATTCTTAAGGTTAAAGGAGTTGTTATTCCGGTTACAAATGATAAGGCACATTTGTGTATAACTCTTGGTGATGGAACAGTGCTGAAGGGTGAAA
>JBDHUT010000024.1:0-8484 GCA_039809305.1 Minisyncoccia bacterium | reverse complement strand
TAAGAGAAATAATCATTATCTCTGTACAACCCTTTTCAGTATTGGTGCTGAAGCACAGTTTACTCAACCATACACTGGCCCATGTCTTTCTCAGCCACCATATCCAATAAACTATGATAGTAGTAGGTGTGCAGGGTCTCCTAATCAAGTTTATTCTGTTAATGATGGCCCAGAGGTTCGATATCGTTGTTTTGATTCTTTGAATAAGTATCCTGAGATTAGAGTTGCGTATAAAAAAAGTGGAAGCCGCACACTTGTTGTGGAAGGTTCAGGTAAGAAAATGTATCCAAGCTACCTCTGTGTTTCTGGATATAATTGGGACGATCAGACCCAGTCGGTAGCATGGGATAAAATACCAGTTCATCAGGTTTGCGGAAAACATTCTGAAAACTTCAGACGCGTTACTGATTATTTTGATAATACAGGTGTCGCAAGTACATCTTCTTGGAAACGAGATGAGAGAAAATGTGAATTTGATGTCTCAAAAGGGTACTACAAATGGAGGTTAGTCTCAAATACTACCATTTATCCGTATGCACCGCAGGCCAACCTATATAAAAAAGAATGGTTCGATAGAGAAAATGTCTTACTTGAGAGTGACACACGAGACACTTATTACTTGCTTGGGCAGACTAAAAATAAACGTTAATTTTTGCATCTCTTCAGAAATGGCGTACAATCAGATTGTATGAATCCATCAGAGAAAGCACTTACTATAAACATCAGTTTTGTCACAATTGTGAAAGCGGTTGTGTTCTTGCTTTTTATTTATGGACTTTTTCTTATTCAAGATTTAATTATTATTGTACTTGCTTCAATTGTCATTGCTTCAGCGGTCGATCCTTTCACACGAGCTTTGCAGAGGATTCGTATTCCACGCCCCTTTGCTGTGGGTATTGTTTTTTCTGCAATGATTGCAACTATTGTTTCTGTCTTATATCTTTTTGTGCCAGTACTTATCGAACAGTTTTCTGGATTTATTCTTACAATTCCTGACTTTTTGCAGAGGCTTGATTTTTTAGCACAAGGGAATACGTATTTTACAGAACTTAATATTTTAGGTGATATCCAAACTCAATTACAAAGCGTAGATATTATCTCAACAGTTAAGTCCACTTTGTTTGGCTTAGGTGGTGGTGTCGTGCATACGGCAGGTGCGCTTTTTAGTAGTGTTACTCAGTTTATACTCATTTTAGTAATATCTTTTTATTTTGCTGTTCAAGAAAAAGGAATTGAAAATTTTCTTCGAGTAGTTATTCCTCTTAAGAATGAAGCGTATGCAATTGATCTTTGGAAACGTTCTCAGGCAAAGATAGGAAAATGGATGCAAGGACAATTGATCCTTGCATTACTTATGGGAGGATTTACTTTTGCTGGATTATGGATTATAGGCTTACGTGAATATGCCTTGTTTCTTTCTATTTTAATTGCTTTCGCAGAACTCATCCCACTTTTCGGTCCAATTCTTGCTATGATTCCGGCAATATTTTTAGGATTCACTGTAGGAGGCCCTGAAATAGGTCTTATGGTCACTGGTCTCTATATCATCCTTCAGCAACTTGAAAATCATGTACTGGTTCCTCTTGTAAATAAAAAACTTGTTGGAGTGCCACCACTTATGGTTATTTTATCACTCCTTATTGGCGCGAGTTTGCTTGGTTTTTGGGGACTTATTTTAGCGGTTCCGCTTGCTGCAGCTATTCTTGAGTTTACTCGTGATATTCTTGCACGAAAAGATAAAGCTCTCACTATGGCAAATATTTTGAACGAGTAGAATTTATGGCGAAACCTTTTTACATCACAACCACACTCCCATATGTCAATAATGATCCCCATATTGGATTTGCTATGGAGATTATTCGTGCTGATGTTGTGGCGCGCTATAAACGACTTGAAGGACATGAAGTCTTTTTCAATACCGGCACTGATGAACATGGTGCAAAGTTGTACGAAGCTGCCCAGAAGCAGGGTGTCACCCCACAAGAATACGTAGATGGGTATGCGGCACGTTTTAAAGAACTTGTCGGTATCTTAAACATTTCTACAAATAATTTTATTCGCACTACTGATCCTCATCATATTTTAGCTGCGCAAGAATTTTGGCGTCGCGCAGATGCAAGTGGGGATATTTATAAAAAGAATTATCAAACGAAGTATTGTATTGGTTGTGAATTAGAAAAAACAGACAGTGAGCTTGTTGAAGGTAAGTGTGCCATTCATCCGAACCGTGATATTGAAGTTCGTGATGAAGAAAATTATTTCTTTCGATATTCAAAGTATGGAGAAAAGCTCCTTGCTTTATATCAAGATTATCCAGATTTTGTACTTCCAGAATCTCGTTTAAATGAAATGAAGGCGTTTATAGAGCGTGGCCTTGAAGATTTTAGTATTTCGCGTCTGGCCACAAAAATGCCATGGGGAATTCCAGTGCCTGGAGATGAAGCTCATGTGATGTATGTGTGGTTTGATGCGCTTGTAAACTACGTTGCGGCAGTTGGGTGGCCACACGATATGGAATTGTTTCAAAAGTGGTGGAATGAATCTGGTGGAGTAGTGCAGTATTGTGGCAAGGACAATACACGTCAACAGTCGGCGATGTGGCAAGCAATGCTTATGTCTGCAGGTATTATTCCTTCACAAAAAATAATTGTGAATGGTTTTATTATGGGTGCTGATGGGCAGAAGATGAGTAAATCAATCGGTAATGTAGTGAATCCTTTCGACCTTATTGAAGAATTCAAAGACGTTGCCCATGCTTCAGAAGAAGTCATTCGCTTTGTGGTGACACATGACTTCTCTTCTTTTGAAGATAGTCCGGCATCACGAGAATATATACGCGGTTCGTATTCTTCTCAACTTGCAAATGGAATAGGAAATCTCACGAGCCGCATCATGAAGCTTTCCTCAACATACATTACTGAACCCTTCCACGAACAAGCAAGTCATTTTGCAACTCCTTACAGAGAAGCGTTTGAAAAGTATGATCTTCGTGAAGCAATTTCATATTGTATGCAGCAGGTAAAACGTCTCGACACTCGTATTCAGGAGACAGAACCATTTAAGGTTGTGAAAGTTGAGCCAGAAAAAGGAAAAGCGCTTATTACCGCGCTAGTGTATGATCTTGCAATCCTTGCACGTCACCTTGAACCTTTTTTGCCGAAGACAAGCGCTCAGATACTTAGGTGTATTAAAACAAACACTATTCCAGAAAAACCTCTTTTTAATCGCTTACCATAAGTATGTTGTTTCGGTTTTTTGATATTCATGCGCACGTACATGGAAGCGAGTACGACACAACACGAGATGAACTCATTACACAATGTGTACAAAAGGGTGTAGGGATTATCACGGTCGGCACTGATTATAAAGAGTCCGAAGCTGCAACTCTCTGCGCTTCTCAATACGAAAATGTTTGGGCGACTGTAGGGATACATCCTGTAGATAAGGTAGAAAATTTTGATCACGATCGATTAAAGAAAATAGCATTACAAAAAAAAGTTGTTGCCATTGGTGAGTGCGGACTTGATTATTATTGGCCAGCACATGATGGTTGGAAAACAGGAGAAGATGCCGAAAAAGCTCGCCAAAAAGATTTATTTGAACAACATATACAGCTTGCAATTGAACTTAATCTACCTCTCATGATTCATGGTCGTCCAATAAAAAAGTCTATGGATGCTTATGAAGATATTTTGGCTATTATAAAAAAATATAAAGATACGCATGGGAAAGTGGTGCGGGGTAATGTGCACTTTTTTGCCGGGACACTTTCTATTGCAGAGCAGTTTTGGGCTCTAGGGTTTACCACATCTTTTACAGGAGTCATTACTTTTTCTGATGACTATGACGAAGTTATTAAAGCTGCACCACTTGCTATGCTTATGGTAGAAACAGATAGTCCTTATGCCACACCTGTACCACATCGTGGCATACAAAACACACCGCTTTTTGTACCACTTATCTACCAAAAAATAGCAGAGCTTAAGAGTATATCACTTCAAGAAGCGCAAACACAATTTGATGAAAACAGAAAAAGAATTTTTGGTGTATAAATTTACACCTAGAAAAGTGCGGTATACTTATATCTATGAATCCATCGTTTGTGCCTTCGCAATTTAAAAATCCTGATGAGGAGATAGCGTACTTGCGTTCTAAGTTACTTGAGCATGAGGCTCAAATGAAAGAGACTGGAGGACGGCTATCTACACCAGAAATATTAAAAGTTGAAGTTGAACGATACAAAGCAATCCCTGCTCAAAAAGTGCTTACTCCAGAACATCTTCTTTCTCAACCTGAAGTAGGGAGTATTGTTCTTAACCTTGCCCCGCGTGCAACAGATGAAAAAATAAGTGAGCTTTTAGGTGTATTTTTAGATAAAGGTCTTCGTAATACGCTATCTGTACTTGAAAAAATGCAAAATCCATCACTTGATGATGATTTCCATCGCTTTTTAGTGCAGTATATTGCTTCTGGTCAAGATCCAAAAGACCATCGTCGTGTACCAGAGGAAATGAAAGGGGTGGATATGGTGCTGTACGAAATTTCTCTCCCCACAGAAGAGGGTGGCGACAAGGGGAAGTCGTTTAAAGAACTTGTTTCTGCCATGGAGCAATTTTATGCTGGGATGCTTGCTATTTCAGATGGTAAAGATAATTCAAATAAAAATTATTTTTCTCTTGAAATTGCACTTTCTGCGGAAAGTGATGAAATTATTTTTTATGCAGCGGTTCCACGAGAACGTCGAGAGCTTTTTGAAAAACAAATTATTGGTGTGTATCCGAAAGCTCGGCTTAAAGAGCAGGTAAATGACTATAATATTTTTAATAATGAAGGAGCGTCGTTTGGTATGACGGCAGAGTTTACAGAAACAGCCGCACTCCCTATAAAAACGTATGATCAGTTTGAAGCTGACCCTGTACAAGTTATTCTGAGTTCATTTTCGAAATTGAAACACACTGGTGAAGGTGCAGCGATACAGTTTCTGATTCGTCCTGCGGGAGCAAAATTTATCGAAAGATATGGTAAAATGCTTGATAAGATCCGACACGGAATGACTCTTAAAGAAGCTGTAAAAGAACAAAGTGCTGCCTACATGGTTGGTAAAAAAACACTTAATTTTGTTTTTGGCGAAACTAAAAAAGAAGATAAAGTAAAAGTTTCTCATGTTGAAGAAGAAGCAATACGGCTTATATCAGAAAAAATAAAAAGTACTATTGTTGAAGCTAATATTCGCGTCATTGCTTCTGCTCAGACGGTAGACAGAGCTCAGGGTATCATTAAGGATGTTATTTCTGGTTTCCATCAATTTACTGAAACAAAAGGGAATCAACTTACATTTGATGTAAAGAAAGCACGTGCAAACAATAAATTATTTCACGACTTTAGCTATCGTATTTTCCGTGAAAATGAATCTTTACCACTTAATTTGAAGGAGCTCACTACACTCGCTCATTTTCCAAGCTCAACCGAAGGTTCAAATCAGTTAAAAACCGCTCAAGCCGCACAGGCGCCAGCACCACTTGATCTTCCTGTGTCCGGAACACTTATTGGTATAAATAAGTATCGCGGTACAGAAACGAAAATATATATGACCCCCGATGACCGTGTGCGTCATATGTATGTGATTGGACAAACCGGAACAGGTAAAACAAGTATTTTGAAAAACATGATCATTCAAGATATACACAACGGTGACGGGTGTTGTTTTATTGATCCACACGGCACAGACGTGCAAGATATTCTAGCTGCAATTCCACCTCATCGCATGAAGGATGTTATATATTTTGACCCTGCATATACCGCACGTCCAATGGGGCTTAATATGCTTGAGTATGATATACGTTTTCCTGAACAAAAAACATTTGTAGTCAACGAGCTCTTAAGTATTTTTAATAAACTTTTTGACATGAAGACTGCGGGTGGGCCTGCATTCGAACAATATTTTCGTAACTCAGCACTTCTTGTGATGGAGCATCCCGAGAGTGGTAATACTCTGCTTGATATTTCACGTGTGCTTTCAGACAAAAACTACCGAGCCTATAAACTTTCAAAATGTAAAAATCCACTTGTGTCTCAATTTTGGGCAAATGCCGAGAAAACAACGGGTGATCAAGGTTTACAAAATTATGTCCCATACATAACAAATAAGTTCGATAATTTTCTCTCGAATGAAATTATGCGTCCGGTAGTTGCGCAAGAACACTCTGCGTTTAATTTTCGAGACATCATGGATAACAAAAAGATTCTGCTTGTAAATCTTTCAAAAGGACGTCTCGGGGATATAAATGCAAACCTCATTGGTCTTATTCTTGTTGGAAAGATACAAATGGCTGCACTTTCACGTGTTGATATGTATGGACAAAAAATGAATGACTTTTATTTATATATCGATGAATTCCAAAATATAACAACCGATTCTATCGAATCAATTCTCTCTGAGGCGAGAAAGTATCGTCTTAGTCTTAATCTTGCCCACCAGTATATAAGTCAAATTCCTGAAAATATTAAAGGTGCAGTGTTTGGGAACGTGGGCTCTATGGCAGTCTTTCGGGTAGGTGTTGAAGACGCTGAATTTTTAGCAAAACAATTTGATCCGGTTTTTACGGCTAATGATATTTTAAAAATTGAGAATTACAATGCTTACGTAAAGATGCTTTCGCGCGGTATTCCTCAAAAACCCTTTAATATTGTTACTGTGCCGCCTTTTAAAGGTAATCCCGAAATCGTTAACCAACTTAAAGAGCTTTCATATATGGCATTTGGTCGCGATAGAGGGGAAGTGGAAGCTGAGATTGCCCAGAAGTACAACCCTCGATAGCTTTTTGCTATACTAGGCGGTATATGACACATCCGAAGAAAGAACGAACATTTGTAATTTTAAAGCCAGATGCAGTGCAGCGTGGTCTTGTGGGAGAGATAATTCAGCGTTTTGAACGTATTGGACTTAAAATTGTCGCAATGAAAATGCATCACGTTGAGGAGTCAAAGCTTTGGGCACATTACAACAAAGACGATGCGTGGTATGAGAAAAAAGGTAAGAACATTGTTGAAAATAAAACAAAGCTTGGAATGCCTGTCGAAAAAGAAGCTATTGAATATGGAAAAGATATTATTCGTGCCATGGTGCATTTTATGACGGCAAGTCCAGTGGTCTCACTTGTCCTTGAAGGAAATCAAGCACAGGCTGTAGTAAAGCGTATTGTGGGAAGTACAGAACCTTCTACTGCAGACACCGGAACTATTCGTGGCGACTATGCTCTTGATTCATATTTCTTGTGTGATACAGATGGTAGTCGGGGTATGCGAAATTTAATCCACTGTACTGACCCAGCTGACGGTCCCGAAGCATATGATAGAGAGGTTTCTATTTGGTTTACAAAAGAAGAGGTTTTGAACTATAGACTTGTGTCTGAAGCAATGCTTTACGATATAAATCTTGACGGAATGAAAGAATAAAATGGAACACCTCACTGTACAGGTAAGTGAAATGATCCATGCTCCGATACAAAAAGTATTTGATTTTATTGTCGACCCGACACAAACACCAAAGGCAATGACGGGATCAATAGAAAATAGCAATATCTCTGAGTTTCCATTGAAAGAGGGTTCAACATATAACTACAAGTACAAAATGCTCGGTGTGACTCTTGATGGTGTATGGGAGGTAAAGCAAATAGAATCTCCAAAAATATATTCAGCTCGAACCCTTGGTGATGCTGAGAGTGAGTGGAACTATGAACTTCATGAAGATGCTGGAGTGACATATATTACTCTCACTGTTACGTATAAGCCTCCTCGAACCGTTGCGGAACGTGTAAAAATGGCAGCAATGATTAAAGTGAATGAACTAGAGGCAAAAAATTTTCTTCATAATCTCAAGGTGTTGACGGAAGAATGACAGGTTATATACTAGAAGTAGGTGTCGTATGTGTATCTTTCTTAACCATTGGTACGGGAATGCGATATCCGTGTGTGCTGTGGCATACATATGAGCGATCCCACTTGAATTTTTTAGTTCAGGTACACCTCCGACACCTATAAAGACCATCGCCTCAAAAGGCGGTGTTTTTTGTTTTTAAGTGAAATTTGAGATACTTTGTATATATGGAACAAAAAACATCAATACCGTTTATTGAAACTGCTTCGTTAGAAAGATTCAGGCGAAACGGAAGTTTTTGTTTTGACTCTTCAGATCTTGAAGTGTATGCATCGGCTACTGAAGAAGAGAAAAGATCATTACGTGATTCTGTCGAGTGTCAATCTGCTCTCCAAAAAGGAATGCGATACCTTCTCTCTTACGGACCTGTCGACAGTTTCAAAGAACTTGTTGCTCTCAACCTCCACACTGCTGAAACACTACAACTTGCTCTCCAAAAAGGAATGCAACACCTTCTCTCTAATGGGGCCATCGACAAATTTAAAGAACTCCTCGCGCTCAACCTCCACACTCCTGAAACAGTCACGGTTATACAACCTGCTCTCCAA
>JBDHUT010000023.1:0-8589 GCA_039809305.1 Minisyncoccia bacterium | reverse complement strand
GCAGTTGGCTTTATTGTCGGTCCACTTATTGCAACCATCGCCCTGACTCTTACATCGCTATATCAAGAAATTGTATTAGAAGAAAAGCTGAATGTGTAGCTTGCAACGTGTTCCTTTATCTGCTTTACTAGATGCATGCTACAAAGCCTAAATAGTTGGTTCTTCTTCTATTTTTACTTCGATCCAGCGAAGGCTTTTGTGCGTGAGGTGTAAAAAATCTCAAGCTCTCAAAACAAAGCCTTCGCCACAAGCGGAGGTTTTTGTTTTGAGGATGTTTCAACAACGGTAAGGAGAATGGTATGGAAATGGTTACGTGTGCGCATACTCATCGAGACAGTGGCTGCCTCGCGTTGGCGCGCGAGTCTGCGTGTCCTGTGTTCGCAGTTGGATGTTATGGGTGTGTAAATACTCAAGATAACGCAAGGTTTATTCCGGTCCAAGGAAGGACGCCGGAAGAACAAGGTGCTTTCAGGGCTCTGCTTGCCACGGTCGCTGATTCTTGAGTATTGCATTGGTTGGCTCACAATAACCCGGTCATAAGGAGTGACCGGGTTATATTATTGTTTGATAATTAATAGGTGATGTAAAACGTTAGGGATCTAACAGTATTAAATCCAAGCAAGAGGGATTGGGATGCAGGCTTTTTGTGCTTGAAATCATAGACTAGAGAGCGTGCTAAAATAGAATAGTGAAAACCTTTGAGGAGCGATATAAGAAGCTAAATGAAGCTCAAAAGAGAGCGGTTGATACCATAGAAGGTCCGGTACTTGTTGTGGCAGGGCCTGGCTCGGGTAAGACAGAAATTTTATCTCTTCGGGTGGCAAATATCTTACGAGAGGGAAATGTTGGTCCTCAAAATATTTTATGCCTCACGTTTACCGAAAATGCGGCACTCAATATGCGAGAGCGTTTGTTTCAACTCATCGGTACTGATGCGTACCGTGTCGGCATTTTTACCTTTCACGCTTTCTGTAGTCATATTATTTCTCGCTTTCCAGAATATTTCTATAATGCAGCTACATTTAGAAATATTCCCGACGTAGTACGTGCAGAAATTCTTGAGTCTCTATTTTCTGCTCTCCCACACAAGCATCCACTTGCAAGTTTTCACCCAGAAACAGGGTATGTGTATTTGTATGATGTAAAAGAACGTATTAAACATATTAAAAACGGAGGATACACGCCAGAGGAGTTTCGCATAGCACTTGAGGCGGTACTTGCTGATTATGATGCAGTACAGGACATTCTTTCATTATGGCCAGAAAACATGCGCGCAAAAGCAAGTATTGAAGATGTGACATGTGTAAAGAAAAAACTTCAAACACTTTCAGAAAATGTAACAGCACGTGCACTTCTTGCGACACTTACCCCAGCTTTAGAAAAAGCGCTCGACGAAAATAAAACAGCCAGCCTTACAAAGTGGCAAAATACATACACGGTAAAGGTGGAAGAAAAAAGAATTCCTAAGGATTATGCAAAGGTAGATATTATGCGTGCAATGGCGGACATGTATGAGTCATATATAAAAGCACTGCATGCTCGTGGGTATTATGATTACGACGACATGATCATTGATGTCTCACACGCATTAAAAATGCACGATGTATTGCGGGCTGAGATCGAAGAACAATACCAATATGTACTCGTTGATGAGTTTCAGGATACAAACGAAGCACAAATGAGCGTGGTGCGAGCTATTACGCAAAACCCGGTGTATGAAGGGAGGGCAAATGTGTGTGTGGTGGGCGACGACGATCAAGCTATTTATAAATTCCAAGGGGCTGAAATATCACACATGATGCATTTTCGGGATGTATTATATAAAGATGTGCAAACGATTGTACTCGATAAAAATTATCGCTCTACCAAAGATGTACTTGCGCTTGCCCGCACTGTGGTTACTCAAGGTGTCATTCGACTTGAAAATAAATACGCAGATATTACAAAAGTTTTAAGTTCAGAAAATAAAGAATTACCAGAAGGAAAAGTGAATGTACTGCCATTTCTATCTGACTTAGAAGAGTATAATTTTGTCGCACAAGGTATACGAAATGCTCTTGATGAAGGAGAACGCGCAGAAGAAATTGTGATTATTGCTCGAGAGCACAAGCAGCTACAAGCAATACTTCCTTTTTTGGATCATCAAAACATTCCCTATACATACACCAAAAAGGCAAATGTGTTTGACGAGCCTCACATACAAGAGCTCATTGTTGTGTGCGAGTATGTAAGCTCGGGACTTTCATATGAAGGAAGTCGCAATGATCTCTTGCCATACATACTATCGTTTTCATTTTGGGGTATTTCACGTGTTTCTCTTTTCATTATTGCTGAAGTTGTAAAAAAAGAGCATGTTTCTTGGGGTAAAGCATTGCTTACAAGTACTGATGAGAGACTAAAGAAAGCTTTTGAAATTTTGACAACTCTTACTATGGAGGGGCAAACGACGCCACTTGAACATGTGCTCGAAAAATTCATGAAAGAAAGTGGTTTTAAAGAATTTTATTTTAATGAAACCATTCGTAAAGAACGATCTTACGAATATGTTCACTTTCTTGCAAGCCTCAAAACATTCATTGATGCATTGCGTGAACACAAAGAGGGTGAAGTACTCACAGTAAAAGATGTCGCGTCATTTGTAGAGATGCATAAAGCACACAAAATACCGCTTATTTCCACATCTTTGTACACAAAAAGCGAGCACGCAATATCGCTTCATACCGCACATTCTGCAAAAGGTTTGGAGTTTGGACGAGTGTATATTATAAACGCTCATGAAGAGAGTTGGGCGAGGCCTGCGAAACAGAAAAATAAAATAGCATTACCACTTGTGTTGAGCGCACTTCTTACACCAGCTGGTGATGAGGAAGATGATTTCATTCGGCTTTTGTACGTTGCTATTACTCGCGCTAAGCACACACTTTTTATTACTTCTCACAAACCACAGGTCAGATATCTTGGCACTCATTCTGTACCAAAAGAAAATGAAGAGGAAAAAGAAAGTATTAATGAAGAAGAAGTAATCGCACTTCACGAACAAGTACTTTCACTTGTAAAAGCGCCATTTACACAAGATGAAGAAATTGTCTTTAAACGTCTTGTAGAGAACTATCAAATGCCAGTAACACATCTCACAAATTTTCTGAATGTTGCAGATGGCGGACCAGAACTTTTTCTTGAGCGTAATTTACTTCGTTTCCCAGAGCCACTTAATCCGAGTGGTGCGTATGGAAGCGCTATTCATAAAGCAATTGAAGAGATTATTACGTATCCAAGATTTTACGGTGGAGAAAAACCAAGTCTAGAGCATATTGTGGGCATATTTGATCGGACGCTTTCTCGAGCACGACTCCCTAAAGATGATGATATACGGCAACGTCAAAGAGGACACGAGCTTCTTGCCCAATATTATAAAAATCGAAGTGCTTTTTTTACACATAAAGATCAAGTTGAGGTAGATATGAAAAATGAAGGAGTTGTACTCGAAGGTGCTCATCTTACAGGAAAGCTAGACTTTTTACGTATAGAGAATAAAAAATTAGAGATACGGGATTTTAAAACAGGCAAAGCTTTCAATTCGTGGGATCGTGCCAAAAGCGATCATGAAAAAATTAAACTTCATAATCAAAAAATACAGCTGATTTTCTATAAGATTCTTTTAGAGAACTCAAATCGGTTTAAAGAGTTTCCAATTAGCGCTCTTACACTTGAATATGTTGAAGGTGATGAGAATAGAAATATTATTGAACTTTCTCTTGAGCCAGAGATACAAGATGTAGAACGTGTTAAAAAACTTATTGGGATTGTATACAAAAAAATCATTACACTTAATTTTCCTGCCATAGAAAGTTATTCGAAAGATTATAAGGGAATCCTTGCGTTCGAGGAGGACTTATTAAGCGGAAAAATATAAATTATAGTATGCCTGACAAATATACAGCAGTATGGGTATCGCACTCTTCAATGGGTGATTTTATAAAATGTCCTCGTGCATATTATCTGAAAAATGTATATAAGGATCCTAAGACGAAGAGAAAAATCAATATTGTAACCCCTTCACTTTCTCTTGGTGTTTCAGTGCATGAAGTACTTGAAGGGTTAGGTGATTTTCCAAGTGAAGAGCGTATGAATCGAGACTTATTGGAGTGGTTTGATGAAGTGTGGAAAAAAGTAACAGGTATTAAAGGTGGTTTTACAAGTTCTGAACAAGAAAAAGAATATAAAGATCGAGGTGTTGCGATGCTAAAAAATGTTATAAACGACCCTCGTTTTTTAACACAGAAGCGAATCAGGCTTCCAAAAGGGGAAATGAATCCTAATTTTTATTTAAGCGAAGAGGACAATATTATTTTAAACGGCCTTGTGGACTGGATCGAGTATGTACCAGAATCAGACTCTCTCCACATTATAGACTTTAAAACTGGAAAAAAAGAGGAAGGTGAGAATTCGCTTCAACTCCCTATATATTTACTTTTATGTAGTGCCCTTCAGAAAAGAAAGGTTACCAAAGCATCGTACTGGTATCTCGAGAATGACATTGTTGTTGAAAAAGAGCTGCCTGATCTGGATACTGCGAGACGTAATGTACTTGAAGTTGCTCTTAAGGTAAAAAATGCTCGAGAAAAACAGGAGTTTATTTGCCCAAAAGGATCTAAGGGGTGTTTTTATTGTCAGCCTTTTGAGAAAATTCTCAAACAAGATCCATCTGTGACTTATGTTGGAATAGGTGGATTTAATCAGGATATATATGTGGTAGAGTAGGGTATATGGAACTATTATTTACTTTATTTTTTGGTATGCCATTTATAATTTTTGGAATCGTTATTCTTTTTATTGTTATTCGTCAGGTAAATCAGTATCAGCGTGGAGTCAAGTTCACTATGGGACGATTCACCGAAATAGTTGAGCCAGGTTGGAGAGTTGTGATTCCGATTTTTCAAAGTATGACAAAGGTGGATATGCGCTTGAAAGCAGTTGATGTTCTTGATCAGCGTACTATTACTAAGGATAATATTGCGGTAAATGTAAACGCTGTTTTGTATTACAAAGTGATTGATGCGAGTAAAGCAATTTTGCAAGTACAGTACTATCAAAATGCAGTTGAACAATTTGCTCAGACTACTATGCGAAGTGTGGTAGGCGAAGTGACTCTCGATGAGCTCCTCCAAGGGCGTGATAAAATCGCAGAACGTATTCAGAGCATTGTGGAAAAGACGGCGAGTGAATGGGGTCTTGATGTAGAAAATGTAGAACTTAAAGACATTAGTTTACCGCCAGAAATGGAACGAACTATTGCAAAACAAGCTGAGGCGGAACGAGAAAAGCGAGCAGTCATTATTACTTCAGAAGGCGAGCTTGGCGCGGCAAAAAATATGGCAGATGCTGCGCGTATTTTGGCTGAGACTCCGGGCGCACTTCATCTTCGGACGTTGCAATCTATTAACGATATGTCTTCTGATCAATCAAATACTATTGTGTATATGGTTCCAGTTGAAGTCCTTAAAGCTTTTGACGGTTTTGTAAAAAAAAATAGTTAAAAATCTTCTCGAATTTTAATAGAAAAGTCTGGACTGTCTGCGTATAGTTCAGACTTTTCGTTTATTTTGTACTTTGCTCGAATGTCTTCTATTGCCACATTGTGTGGAATAAGTCCAAGTCTGTGTGCGACTATATCAGAATATTCTGGAAATATGGCTGCGTAAGAAAGTGGAATTCTCCCAGGATTAATGTTATTGACATGAGTAATAATATTAGTAGTGCAATTGTTTGTGAATGTATTGTAAAACTCAGGATTGGTATTAAGTATTTGTGCTCGATTAATGATGTCTTCAAAAACCAGACGTGCTTTTTCAGGTGTTGTCTGGACCGGGTACATATACACCGTATCTTTTCTAAAATTTGTTCTTAGTTTCACTACATCTTTTTCATCAGCAAAAACATACATTAGCTCATATTCTCGTAATAATCCTTTCTTTGCATCAAATTTTTCACCAACTTCTTTGCGAATTTCTACAGAAACAGCAAGAAAAATATTGTCTTCGAATTCAAAAGAAAGAAACGTGTGCGCAGCTCCTTTGTATCCGGAAAACGGTTCAACAATATACCAAACTTTTTTTAATTTTAAGAGATCGTATTCTCTGGTGTAATAGTTCGGCGTGTAACTTGTTGTTGATGCATAGGTAAAATTGCGTACATTTTCGATTTTTACAATGTCACCATTTTTAGTTATTGTCGAAAGAATTTTCTGATCTAAAGACCAGTTTCGTTCGTTCGAAGGTTTTTTGGGAAAAATTGTTGTGATGTAAAATAAGACACAAATAATAATACATAACCAGAAAAGAGTTTTCATGTTTCTAGTATATACTAATTACATGAAGCAGCGTTTGGATTTAGCAATTGTGTCTCGAAATCTTGCTCGTAGTCGTACCGAGGCACAAGACAGAATTGCGCACGGCAAGGTTTTGGTAAATGGTATTGTCGAAACAAAACCTGCCAAAGAAGTTGGAGATACTGATACTATTCGTATTACGGAGCAGATGCCATTTGCTTCACGTGGTGGGGTCAAGCTGCAGCACGCACTCGAGTATTTCCATGTTGATATTCAAGGTAAAACCGTTTTAGATGTCGGATCTTCTACGGGCGGATTTACCGATTGTCTTTTACAAAATGGCGCACAAAAAGTCTATGCGGTTGATGTGGGGACATTTCAAATGATAGATGGTTTACGTAATGATCCGAGAGTTGTGCTTATGGAGCAAACTGACATTCGTGAAGCTATACTTCCAGAGAAAATAGATGGAATTGTTGTCGATGTTTCTTTTATTTCACTTTCAAAAATTTTTCCGTCACTTTCAAAATTTGTAACACCTGGCGCTTTTATTGTCGCACTTATTAAGCCGCAGTTTGAAGTTGGGCAGGCGAATCTTGGAAAAGGAGGGATTGTTACAAACGAAGCTGCTCGAGAAGATGCCATCACTCAGGTACTCAAAAGCGCCACTCAAAACAGTATTATCATTCGTGATGTGACAGCTTCGCCAATTGTGGGAGGTGACGGCAATAAAGAGTTTTTACTATATGGTACATATGCTCTCTAAAGAAGAAAAATTTCAATCATTGAAAAAAGTTCGAGATGACCTAGTTGTGTTTACTGAATCGCCGCTTTATGAGTATCGAACAAAAAATAATTTTTTCCCTGTTATTGGAGAAGGGAACCATGATGCACATATTATGATAATTGGCGAAGCGCCTGGTAAAAAAGAAGCGCTCACCGGAAAGCCTTTTTGTGGGGCATCAGGAAAGTTCTTGGATGAAATGTGTGCACATATTGGTCTTGCACGTAAAGATGTCTACGTTACTAATATTGTGAAGGATAGGCCAGAAGATAATCGTGATCCGTCACAAGAAGAAATAGATATCTACAGTCCATTTTTGGATCGACAACTTGAGATTATTCAACCAAAAGTTATTGCAACGCTTGGGCGATTTTCTATGGTGTATATTATGGAAAAAATCGGCCTTTCAGGAGAGATTCAACCTATATCGGCACTACATGGAAAAGTTCTTAAAGGGAAGCTTCCGTATGGAGAGGTGGCACTTGTATCGCTGTATCACCCGGCCGTTGCGCTCTATAATGGTAGTATGCGAGATGTGCTCAAAAAAGATTTTGAAAGTCTAAAGGAGTTTATATAGAAAAAAAGTTTTTTTCATGGTATCTTTTGGAAGTACTTTTGTAGAAATAATGCCGTTGTAGCTCAGATGGTAGAGCAACTCCATGGTAAGGAGTAGGTCGCCGGTTCGATTCCGGCCAATGGCTCAAAAATTAAAAAAGAAAAAACGGCGTGCATTGCTGCGCGCCGTTTTCGAGCTCACTTACTCATCCTTGAGTGAGGTCACTCGTAGTTGACTGTTGCTGTCACCGGAACCACCTGGGGTTCCAGACACAAGCCAGGACCGCCAGAATTTCCGGCGCTTGTATCCCATTGGAAGTCGCATGTGTTGGCGATTTGCATGCTCAGTGAGTCTGAGGTGTTCGGGTTGTTGTTGAAGGTACTGCTGTCAACCCGTATCCGGAAACTCCGTGTGGCCCCTGCACTCACAAAGAATTCCCCGAAGCTCGGTTCACCAAATACTTCCCAGGCGATGTTCGCTTGCGCTGAGAGCCAACCTCGTCCCACCGCTTCACCACTCAGGTCGTCAACAACTGTGAAGCAACCTCCAGCTTGAGCGGTTCCAGAAATCAGAGGGGCGATCTCTTTGATGAGTATTTCGTAGGCCATATTGGCACTGACAGTGATCCGAAATACGTCGTCAGTGGTGACACGCACTCGGCCGGTTGTTGCACCGATTGGGGTGATGGTTACTGTGGGCTTCGAACGAACCAGTGTCTTTGCGCCGAGCCGGATCGGGAAGTTGCCGACCACTGTCTCTTTTGTAGGTACTCCGCTTCGCTCGAGTGTCATGCGGAAGCATTGTTTGTCGAATGGGTGTGAGCCTTGATAGTCGACCACATCGCTGTGAAGCGAGTAGATCGACGTTGTGTTCGGACCCTGTATTCCTCCCGTGGGAAACGTCACCACCCGTTCTTGGTCA
>JBDHUT010000022.1:0-9680 GCA_039809305.1 Minisyncoccia bacterium | reverse complement strand
AACAGCAATATGTGCTTGTTTTATATAATCACTAATCTCTAAAGATGATACTTCTGTGCGTTTAATGTCTTGGTGGATATTATAAAGTAGTACTTTTCCAGTTCTGTCAAATATTTTCGTTGAATTAGCAACTTTTCTTGTTTCAAAGTTGTTTAAGTCGGGTAGGTCAATGGTTGCAACCCATACAAACAAAGCGGCGCCAAGTAAAAGTACAATAGCTCCCCCAAAAATAAGAATATCTTTAATTAGTTTTCTTCTGTTTTTTCTTAGAATCATTGTACCTGTCAGTATAGCACCACAAAATGCTATACTGGAAAGTATCTATGCCAAATATTGACACAAACCCTGAGAAGATTGAAGAAATCTTGTCTCGAGGGGTTGAAGACTGTTTTGTAAAGGAGGATCTAAAAAAAGACCTTCTTTCTGGGCGACAGCTACGAATTAAATTTGGGATTGACCCAACTGGTCCAAAAATTCACATAGGACGCGCAATTCCTCTTAGAAAATTACGACAGTTTCAGCTTTTAGGTCATCAAATTGTTCTTATTATCGGTGATTTTACTGCTCAAATAGGTGATCCTTCTGATAAGTTGTCAAAGCGACCAATGCTTACTCGTGAGCTTATTGAAGAGAATATGCGAGATTATAAGGCTCAAATCGGTAAAATTATTGATATTGATAAGGTTGAGTTTGTATACAATAGCGACTGGCTCCGACCTCTTGGTTTTCAGGAGATTTGTGAGTTGGCAGAGAGTTTTACTGTTCAGCAAATGGTTGCACGTCGGAACTTTGCTGAGCGTATAGAAAACGGTGAAGAAGTATCTCTTCGAGAACTTATGTACCCACTCATGCAAGGGTACGACTCTGTTGCTATTAATGCTGATGTAGAGATTGGTGGATTTGATCAATTGTTTAATCTAAAGGCGGGAAGGTATATTCAAAAACATTACGGTAAAAAAGAACAAAACGTTCTTACTATTCAAATGCTTGAAGGTACTGATGGAAGGAAAATGTCTACAAGTTGGGGAAATATCATTACTGTTGTTGATGAGCCAAATGATATGTATGGAAAAATAATGTCACTTAAAGATGAGCTTATTATCAAATACTTCACCCTTACAACAGATCTTTCTTTGGAAGAAGTTGCAAAAATTGAAAAAGCAATTACAGCAGGTGAGAACCCTAAAATTCATAAAATGCGTTTAGCGCGAGAACTTGTGACAATGTATCACTCAGAAAAAGCTGCTGCTAAGGCAGAGGAACAATTTGAGAGTGTTTTTACAAAAGGTGCTTTACCTGAAACAATACTAGAACTTCCTTATACAACAATAGATGTTCCTACTGAATTGAAAAAACTTTCGTTGATTGAATCAAAAAGTGAATGGACAAGATTGATAAAAGAAAAAGCGATAAGTGTACACGAAGGAGAAGTTATTGAAGATGTGAAATGGACTCCAAAAGAACCATGTGTATTAAAAATTGGTAAAAGAAGGTTTGTTCGGTTTGTGTAAATAAAAATAAAACGTCCTTAGAGACGTTTTATTTTTATTATTACCAACTATCTGTGTCGTCGTGGGTAAGCCACTCAGCGCTTTCCTCATCATCTAAATCTTCATTAGGTAGTACAACTTCCTCTTGGTCATCATCACCAAAACCATGATCATCAAAAGCACCATCTAAAGCATCAACATCTAATTCACCATCTTTTAAATCCTCTTCTTCTTTGTGTGTGTCTTTGTCACTCATACATTGGTATTCATGCATTGTTGTAACAAAAAAAAGAGAGCTGTGCAAGTGCAAAATTAGCGCATACTTCTTGAACAAGAGCTGTGGGTAATAGCGAGTGCGAGCGCATCGAGTTCATCATCAAGACGTTTGTCTTTTTCAAGATGTAAAAGCTTCTCTGTCATGAACGCAACTTGTGATTTTTCTGCTTGTCCAAAACCAGTGAGAGCCATTTTAACTTGTAAGGGTGAGTACTCAAATACCGGTACACTGTTTTTAAGTAATTCATAGACAATAACACCACGTGCTTCAGCAACACTCATCGCGGTCTTCTGGTTTTTTTCAAAAAAAAGCGTTTCAACACTTGCTGCATCAGGGCACCACTCCTTACACAGTGATTGTATTTTATTTCCAACAATTTTTAGTCTTGTATGGAAAGAATCTTTTGGGTTTGTTTCAAAACACTCAGAATATACAGATGTTTCTTTACCTTGTTCAACGTCCACTATTCCTATTCCAAGACGTCCAAACCCTGGATCGATTCCAATAATTCTCATGTTTACAGAAGTTTTTGTTCTAAGTTCGGTGGAATAGTAAAACCTAAATGTTCATAAGCACGAGGTGTTGCTATACGTCCACGTGGTGTGCGTTCAATGAGTCCAAGTTGGAGTAAGTATGGCTCAACAACATCTTCAATGGTACCTTCTTCTTCACCAGTTGCGGCTGCAAGTGTGGTAAGTCCCACAGGTCCACCATTAAATTTTACAATAATCGATTCAAGTAATTTTCTATCAGAAGCACTAAGACCAAGCTCATCTATTTCAAGAAGATGGAGCGCATCTTTTACCACTTGAAGATCAACGTCTTTTTTATGTACTTGTGCATAATCACGAACACGTTTGAGTAAATAGTTTGCAGTACGAGGTGTAAAGCGGCTTCTGCGTGCAATTTCTTGTGCAGCATCGTTATTAATTTCAATTCCAAGTAGTGTTGCTGATCGAGAAACAATCTGCGCAATTTCTTCATCTGTGTAATATTCAAGTCGATATGTTCCACCTGAAAAACGAGAACGTAGTGGGGAAGAGAGAAGTGCGATACGTGTGGTTGCAGCAATAAGAGTAAACGGTGGAAGTTCGAGTTGGATTGTTCGAGCAGACGGCCCCTTACCAATAATGATGTCTAAATTTCCGGACTCCATTGCTGGATATAAAATTTCTTCAATCAACTTACTTAGGCGGTGGATCTCATCAATAAAAAGAATATCACCAGGTGCAAGGTTGGTAAGAATAGAAGCAAGGTCACCAACTTTCTCAATAGCGGGACCTGATGTTATTTTCATTTGTGAACGCTGCTCTTTTGCGATGAGGTGGGCAAGGGTTGTTTTTCCAAGTCCTGGTGGTCCATAAAAAAGAATATGCTCAGGTGGATGATTCCGTTCTCGTGAGGCTTGTAAAAGTATCTTTATGTTTTTTTTGATTGTGTTCTGACCGATATATTCTTCAAAAGTATTTGGGCGAAGTGTTTGGTCGAGACGGGTATCATTTTTAAGTTCTGGAGGTGTATTCATATAGATATTCTAGCAATAAAAAAGGGGGTCGTTGAGGGGTATTGACAAATGTTTAAAAGGTGCTATACTGTCTTTATAAGTTCATTAGAAAAGTATTCAAAAAAACAAAAGCATTTTAATGCTTTTGTCTTAGATTGAGTACTTCCATCTCCACACTGTTGGCCTCGCGGTTCCCGTGTTTTTATTTTAAGGACGTTCTGGTTACCTATTTTTAGGAGCCTACTGGTGCTATCCTTATAGGAAATATAACTTTTCGTGTCGTATGAAAAGAATGGTGTGGAGATGGAAAGACTTAATCTCTCCTAATACTTCAAGATATACTCCAACAAGACTTCTGTCTACTTCACAAAATATTTTTTTATAGTCTCAAAAATTTTTTAATTTTAAAAATCGTAAAAGTCAATAATGCGAGATGTTTCTTCTAGTGTTGTGAGTCCTTGTAATATTTTTATTGTTGCATCTTGTTTAAGGGTTGGAATTTTTTGCGCAATCGCAGCTTCAGCAATTTCTCGTTCACTTGGAAACTGACTAATGATTGTTTCAATAGACGCATCAATAACAACACCTTCATGAATACCAATTCGTCCTTTATATCCAATGTTTCCACACACCTCGCACCCAACAGGGTAGTAGAGTTCTGTTACTTGTGGGTCGGTATCTTGAAGCGAATCAATTTTTCCTTCTTGGACCATTTGAGCAACTATCTGACGAAGAATTTTTTGATCTTTAGGATCCGCTGGTTTTTTTACTTTACAATTTTTACAAAGCTTTCTTGTGAGGCGTTGGCCAAGAGCGATAGAAAGTGCTGAAGAAATAACTTTTGGATTTACACCAAGGTCAATAAGGCGGGGAATTGTTCCGGCGGCGTTGTTAGTGTGAAGAGTAGAGAATACTAAGTGTCCTGTGAGTGCGGCATTAATCGCGGTGTTTGCTGTGTCGCTATCACGAATTTCACCAACCATGATCACGTCTGGATCTTGGCGAAGAGCACTCCGCAAGCCGGCTGCGAAAGTATACCCTTTTTCTTCTTCCACTTGTGTTTGAGTAATTCCATTTAAGTGATATTCAACCGGATCTTCAATAGTAATAATTTTTACATCTTCGGTATGAATCTTTTTCAAACACGCATAGAGTGTGGTTGTCTTTCCTGACCCTGTTGGTCCGGTTACTAAAATAATTCCATTTGGCTTTGAAATTTTATGTAAAAGTATTTCTTGTAAAAAAGGTGAAATACCAAGCTCTTCATATTTTACAGCAATATTATCTGGGTTAAGAACACGCATCACCACCGATTCCCCATATGTTCCTGGAATCATAGATACACGCATTTCTATTTCTTTATCATCAAGAGTAATAGAAAAACGTCCATCTTGAGCATTTTTACTCACCGTCAACTTCATTCCTGAGGTAAGTTTCATGCGTGAGTTTAAAAGTTTATTCGTTTCAAAATCAAAGAAAGCAATATCATGCAATACACCGTCGAGACGATACCGTAAACGCACCTGTGTTTCTTCTGGTTCAATGTGAATATCTGATGCCCCTGTTGCAAGAGCACCTGCAAGTACGATTTCAAACATCTTTGTCACCTTTCTTCCTTTCTGATCCTTAAGTAAGTCGTCGATTATTTTCGTAACATCATCTTTATTTTTTATTTTATTTGCAAGTTCTTCTAAGGATTCATTTGCAATATCAAGCACACCCGCTTTTGTTTCAGAAGCATATGAAAGATCTTTGTAGCGCGTCCATGCTCGTTCGATAGATGAGTGTGATGCAAGCATCAAGGTGTGGGTAAAGCCTCGTCTTTCAAGATCATTTAAAATTTCAACCAACTTTTTATTTTCCGGGGAAATGATTGCAATAAAAAGCCGTTTTCCTTGCGCTTTAAATGCTGCAGCATTTGCTTCCTTTGCTTCGGCTTCAGGAATCATGCGGAGCGCATCTGTTTCTATAGATACAGAGGAAAGGTCGATGTAGGGAAGGGAGTATCGCTTAGAAAGCATTTGCAAGAGCTCCTCTTCCTCCTCGTGCCGGAGCGCATCGAGTTGTTTTTGTTGCTTATCATCATTAAAAGTGATCATGTTACTTATAAGTATACCTGGAAACGTTTTTTAGCCTATAAAAGCTGTAACATAAGGCATATTTTGGAATACAAAGCCACACATATGTACATATTGACATTTATATAGATATATGCTATACTATATAGGTAAGTGAAAGTGGGTACATCATAGTGGTGTGCCTAGAACTTTCACTAAAGTTTCAGCCCCGTAGGAGGGAGAAATGAACAAGTTCTTTGTTTTCGCTGTTGGAATCCTGATGCTCTGTGCCACTGTGGTGGCAGAGGCGGGGTGTGCAAAGAAGTACGATACACGTCAGGGTGACGATGGGCGCTATTACCGCGTCCAGGTTGCCAACCCAAATTGTGCCGCAACAATCGGACGCACCGGCGATGGTGTATACAATGGTCGTCGCAAGACTGGTATCGGTTTGGGGTGTTTGTTGGGTGCGGGTATCGCGGTTGCGTTTGGAGGAAAAGGAGGTGAAGTTGCCGGTGCGTGTATCGGTGGAGCTCAGGCTGGCACCTATATCGGTTCCACGTTTGATCAGGACGCGCAGTTGCGTGATCAGATCGATCTGAACCGGTCGCGTTGTGGTGCGGGAACGTACTACAACACCGTCTCGCATCAATGCGAGGCAGAGGTTGGTGGTGTGCCTCAAGCACAATCCACTTCAGCTGAGTCCGACCAACAAAGCTTCCGTACGGTCGAGGAAGCGAACAGCTACTGCGCTTCGCTCTCTGTCGGTGGACGGTTTGACGCGGAAGCTGGAGCATGTGTTGCTCCACGTCCGGCGGCTCAGCCGGTCGCGCAAACCGCCGAAGTCCCCACCCCGCAGTTCTGTGAACAACAAGCAGAACAAAAGGGTGGCCTCAGTGCGTTCATTGAGCGCTGTGGCAAGTATGGTCGAAAGTTTGGGCCCGTTCAGACCAAGGATGGTCGGGTAGGGTGTGGGTGTCAGGCAATGCAGATCTGACACCTGAAAAAGGGAGGTGGAAATAGGTCCACCTCCTTAGAGAGATAAGTCAAGCGAGTAGCTTGACTTTTTTTATTTATCATGTATAATATGAACAAGCTAGACACAGCGTCTATGCTACCAAAAGTCCTTTGAGGAGGAAGAGATGAGTGTGTTCATCAGGTTGGCGACGAGCTTCATCGTCGTGGTCTTCAGTTTCCTCTTCACTGCTTCGGCGGTGGCGGGGAATTGGTACGCAAACCTGGCAGATTGTCAGGAAGCGTACCGTGGTGGAAAGGTCGTCGGATACGTTCCGGCACCGAACACTGACGCTGCGAACAAGATTCGTTCGCAGTCCGGTATTGCGGTCGCCAAGACCTCGATGCCAGCATGTATGACCATGAAGGTAAGCGACGGGACCTTCAAGGCGGTCTTTGTGCCAGAAGGTACGGAGATGTTCTACCGAGAGGGTGAGCCGGTCGCTCACGCTGTGTGTGGGAATGAGATTCGTGGGAGCCTGGCTCTGACGAAACTCGAAACCTACCGCGGCGAACAGGGACCGGCTGGTCCCCAAGGTCAGACTGGTCCCCAAGGTGAGCGTGGCCCGCAAGGTTACGCTGGTGAACAAGGTCCTCCGGGACGGGATGGTCGTGACGGGTACGTGGTTGTACAAGAGGGGATTCAGGTCCTCGAGTACGACCAGGCCACGCCGACACGGATGTCTGACATGGCTCGCGTGCAAATCACCAGAGACGTGTTTGACACCATTCAGACCGGGATCGTGGTTGGTGGGATCAATCGGTTGGGCGGTCGTTACATTGATGGTCAGGTGCGTCGTGAAGAGATTCGCGCGTATCGTGATATCAATGTGGCGGCTTGGGATTCTCGTCGTGGACCGTCGCATATCACCGTGACGGGCAACTGTAACGGAGTGTTCGGTACGGCAAACTGCCCGACGACCACAACTACGACGACCAACACCACAACCAATCCGGTTCAGCTTGTGGATCGGCCGATTTACATTGATCGTCCTGTCTACATTCCGATCGGTGGGAACAGGCCAGGGAACGGTCCGACCTACACTCCCCCCAATGAACCGGTGCCGGGTGGAAATCGTCCCCCGACGTACACTCCACCAGGAGAGCCGGTGGGTGGTGGGGTGCCGGTGTACAACCCTCCGGGAGGTCCAATGGGGGGTGGTGGACTGACGGATCCAGTCGGAGGCAATACTCCGACGTATACACCGCCGACTGGGCCGATCTACAATCCACCAGGCGGTCCCACTTGCGGGACGCCCCCGTGCTGATCTTCTTCTCTGAGTAAGAATGTTGGGATGACATTCTGAAAAGGGGTTTACATAGTGGGTTCTGCGCAAGCAGGACCCGCTTTTTCTTTTGAAATAGTAATCGAAAACGGTCAATAGAAGGTATTGACAAAAATATTTGAATATGCTATACTCTCCTTATAAACAAATGGAAGCATTTGCGTGCGACATTTCGTTTTCAGAAAAAAATTATGATGAAAAATATTACAAAAATAGCATTTGCATTTCTTGTTGTTGTAACAACGGGAACAATTGCACTTGCGCAATCTAGTTACATCTTCACCACAGGTTCTGCTACAAATATCACACAAACAAGTGCGACTATTTCAGGATCTTCTTCTGGTGCAGTAACTCAAACATGGGTAGAAATTAATGTTGGTAATGGAAACATTCAACGATTAGGAACTATTTCAGGTGCAGGCTCTGTATCTGCAACTGTGTCAGGTCTACGATGTAACACAACATACACATACCAAGCTGCGGGTAATGTTGCTGGTGGTATGACAAATGGTTCACCTCGAACATTCACAACTTCCGCGTGTGATAATAATGGTGGTAATGGTGATTCATACACCTTTACAACAGGTTCTGCTACAAATATCACACAAACAAGTGCGACTATTTCAGGATCTTCTTCTGGTGCAGTAACTCAAACATGGGTAGAAATTAATGTTGGTAATGGAAACATTCAACGATTAGGAACTATTTCAGGTGCAGGCTCTGTATCTGCAACTGTGTCAGGTCTACGATGTAACACAACATACACATACCAAGCTGCGGGTAATGTTGCTGGTGGTATGACAAATGGTTCACCTCGAACATTCACAACTTCCGCGTGTGATGTGGTTGTACAAAACCCAAGAATCATTAGTTTTTCAGCATCACCTTCATATTTCTCAAACGGTGGTGGAACAACAAATCTTTCATGGTCTTCTGAAAACGCATCATCTTGTACTATCTCAGGTATTGGCTCTGTAAATGTAAATGGAACACGTTCACAATACGTTGGTTCTACTCAGGCATTCACTCTCACATGTAATGGTGTAAATGGTGGTAGTGACTCACGAACAGTAACAGTGCAAGTTAACCAAGTTGTAAGTAATTTCCAAATCAACTCTTTCACTGCATCGCCTTCATATCTTTCAACCCCTGGAAATACAACACTGTCTTGGTCCACAACAAACGCATCGACATGTAACATTTCTGGAATTGGATCAGTAAATGTTGACGGTTCACGTTCACAATATGTTGGTTCTACTCAAACATTTACACTTTCATGTGTAGGTACAAATGGTGGATCTGATTCACGAACAATCACAGTACAAGTTGATCAAGTTTCGAACAATTTTCGAATTGATTCATTCACTGCATCACCTTCGTACTTAACAGCTCCTGGAAATACAACACTGTCTTGGTCTACAACAAACGCATCGACATGTTCACTTTCAAGTGAAGGAACGGTAAATACAAGTGGATCACGAAGTGTTTATGTTTCAAGTTCTCGATCGTTTACACTTTCATGTAATGGTGTAAATAGTGGTAGTGACTCACGAACTATTTATGTTCAGGTAGATAATGTAAACACAAACCCTGTACGAATTGATAGTTTCTATGCGTCACCATCAAACGTGTCTAATGGAGGATACACAACACTCTACTGGAATACACAGAACGCATCATCATGTTCTCTTAACGGTTCTTCTGTTGTGGTAAGTGGTTCACGATCTGCCGGTCCTTTTTATGGATCACAAAATTACACACTTGTGTGTTATGGAGTAAATGGCGGTAGTGACTCACGAACAGTGTATATAACAACAACTGGTCAAACAGATAACCCTGTTATTAACAACTTCAATGTGGTAAATGCGGGTGATGGATATGTAAACATTACATGGTCATCAAATGCTGATTACTGTATTGCGGGAGGTGACTGGAGTGGCACAAAGCAAGCTTCAGGTAGTCAACGAGTTGGTCCTTTCTCAGGAACTCGAACATTCACGCTTACATGTTATCGAAACAACCAAACTACTTCACAAACACAAACAATCTTTG
>JBDHUT010000021.1:0-9980 GCA_039809305.1 Minisyncoccia bacterium | reverse complement strand
GAATGGGAACTTTTGCCCCGATATCAGATAAAAATTTTCAAACAAAAACTCTGCACAAAGAGCTGTATGAAATAGATTTTAGAAGCGCTCAAAATATCTCCGATGCAAAAAACAAAAAAAAACCGGTAATCGCAGTTGGCACAACTGTCACACGCACTCTTGAAAGTGTGGCAGGAAATAATGACCAAGAGATAACATCTACAACTGGGGAAACAGATATTTTTATTTTTCCGCCATTTAATTTTAAAGTCGTAGATGTTTTAATGACAAATTTCCATCTTCCTAACACATCTCTCATGCACCTTGTACAAGCATTTCTTGAACACAAAAAAGCAAAAAAGAATGTTCGAGAACTATACGAAATAGCAATACAGGAAAAGTTTCGCTTCTTCTCATTTGGTGACTCAATGCTAATTTTGTAGAAAACAGACTCCATTCTTTCGTGAACGTGATAAAATAAATCTATGCAAATAGAACTATTTCAAATTATTTTCTTCTCAATGAAAGCTGTTGCTGTTGTCCTTGTCCTTACCTGGGCTTATGCGCTCATAAAAAAAGACAATTCAGTGATGGATATTGCGTACGGGATCGGATTTATCGCACTCGCTCTATACACATATTTTTGTTCTGACATTCCACAAGATTTACGAGCAAGTATTGTTACGCTCTGTACCGTACTATGGGGAAGTAGGCTCGCCATCCGAATATCACGAAGAAATAAACATAAAGGTGAAGATTTTCGCTATCAAGAATGGCGTAAAGACTGGATGAAAAATGGCTCATTGTATTTCCATATTCGAAGCATTTTCCAAATTTATATCCTTCAGGGAATTATTATCGGGGCAGTAGGACTTCCTATTATTTTTGCAAACACGCTTTCTTCTAGTACCTTTTCGCTCATTAATCTTTTTGGTCTCATTGTTTTCTGTATTGGCTTTTATTTTGAGGCGCGAGCTGATGAAGAGTTGGACACGTTCCTAAAGCACAAGAAAGGTCAAAATGAGATACTCCAGTCTGGTCTTTGGAAATACTCTCGCCACCCAAATTACTTTGGAGAATCACTTATTTGGTGGGGAATGGCTCTTATGGTAGTAGGAATCGTATACTGGCCAGTAGCACTTTTGAGTCCTATTCTTATCACATACCTTCTTCGTTTTGTATCGGGTGTTCCAATGCTTGAGGCAAAATACAAAGATAACAAAGAATACCAGATATACGCAAAGACAACTAATGCAATGATTCCTTGGTTTAAAAAATAAGTTATATCACAGTAAAATTAAAAGACCGCCGATCGGCGGTCTTTTAATTTAGTAAATAGAATATTATTTACACTGACACTTTCCATCTTTGCATTCCGCACACTCTTTACTTGCAAAAAGAGCATATTTACCTGGTCCAGCAAATACCATAGCAAGAGATGACAAGAGAAGTGTAAATTGGAATTCATATCCACCATTCATAAAGTTGAAACCATTCGGAAGATGCACCTTGAAAATAGCAACAACCATCACTACAGCAAGAAGAACACCAACTTCACGAACCCGAACTCCAGCAAGCATTAAAATACCACCGAGAAATTCAACCCATGCAACAACATATCCCCAAAATGGAGCGAAGCCCATAGTTTCAAACATTCCTGCAGTGCCACCTAAGTCACTTACTTTCATCCAACCGTGATAAATAAACACTGACGCAAGCCCTACACGCACCAAGAGAAGCGCAAGACTTTTGTTATGTAAAGATGATAAAAAATTCATATATATGATGGCATTACTGCCTTACGCTTTATTATACGCTTTCTTTATTTATTGAGGAAGGAGAATACCGATGGTTTTGAATGGGGTAAGACTGACATCAAAATCATACTGACAGTTTGAAATAACCTGAACTCCTTTTGAGGTATAGAACGTATAGGTTATTTCCTGAACACGTTGTAGATCGCATCCAGTTGTTTTTGGTTTACTTCTAAGAAGTGCCCAGTCTGCACGCTCCATTTCTGAAGAAAGTCTTGATACATCATTTTTATTCAAATTTGAAACCTTCACACCATCTTTATAGTACACAGAGTCTTTGGTAATAACTTTTGTTGTTGCACATATTTTACCGTTCAAGCAAATACCTCCTTTATAGTCTATTTTTACTAAGGTATTTGTTGAACTTGGTTTTGTTGTCACAACTGGTGGTTTAACCACTGGCTTTGTGGTGGTAGTAGTTTGACTTGTTGTTGCGGTAGAAGTTGCAACGGTTGTCGTTGCGTTTTGACTATTTTCTACAACAGAAGTACTGGTAGAGCGACCAAATTGAAAAGCTCCGTAGAGCGCAACTCCTACCAGAAGAACACTGAGAATTATTTTGATATTTGTATTCATATAAAGTTAGTATACACTGCTTACATTTTTTAAAAGATCGGCTATCTACAGGTCCAAAAATACAAAAAACCCGCACATCCTTGTGCGGGTCGGGGGGGGTCAGGCTGCCATGGATGGCGGCGGCGGCAACGGATTGCGCCGAGCAAGCTCGGCGCCTGCCACCGGACTCATCGCCGATATCGTGAGCACATGGCTCACCGCCATGTCCGACGGACCGAGTGACAAAAACTTCTGCCACGCGGTCTCGCGAAGCGAGGGGACGCGAGCCATGACATCAATCAAGTGAAACGGTTCTTCCGTCAACCTGACCAATTTCTCGGCGAGCTCATCTTGCAGAACCCCACGTGCGAAGATCATGCCATTTGCCAGTTGGTCTGCGTCTTCACACCGCTCAAGCATCCGCTTGGCAAGCGACTCGATCCGATCAATCGTTTCCGCCTGCATGAGCAGGAGGGTGAAGTTTGAACATCGCATCACGCATACAGCTACTCCTTGGGACAAGGGCCACTCTGGCCCGGGAAAGATCAAAGCTACATTATAACAGCTATTACATTTATTGTCAACAATTATAAGACATAAAAAGAGGGGGCTCGGAAACCCCCTCTCAAGCATCCAACCCTCCATGAGCAGCGAAATTACCGCCGAAGAACACGTTTTTCACCCACAGAAATCGTGGGCAAGTGTTCCCCCCGACGAAACTTGTCGCACTCCGCGAACACCCAGCTAAAGGCACCCGCCAAAAGCGCAAGCCCAATCGCTTGGAGAATCTGGAGGCCGTGGAACCAGAGATGTTCGGCGTTCCAGAAACCCACACCAGATGAAACGTTGGGGTGGATATCGGCCGCGGACAAGTTGCCCGCAAACACGAACTCCACCTGAACCCACCCGAATGCTCCCAACACCGGGACCAGGACCAACAGCAGGATCAAAGCTCCCGCAAGCTTCCACGAACCTTTCATGGCTTTCTCCTTACCACCGCACGTTGCGGTAAATACAACATACTACAGGATTTGGCAATAGGCAAGACGAAAATATTTCCTAGGTGTTTTTTCTGACTTTTTCCAGAATTTTTTCTGCAAATAAAAATGACGGCTCACGTTCAAAAGGGATTATGATGTCTGGGGTGTTTTTATAAAAATCTATAAACATATCAACTTCTTTTTGTTCATCAGACACCTTATTAAGCGCAAATAAATATCGCGTACCAAAAAAATCAAGAAGATCGATAATTTGCTTGCCGACTCGCATACTGTTTTCTGTTGCTTCAACCACCACAACCGCAACATCGAAACCACTTGTTACTCCAGTGCTCAGACCATCAATACCGGCACGTTCGTCAATAACCACAAACTCATCATCTTTTAACTTTAAAAAAGGGAGATATATCTTGAGTGCTTCAATAAGCTCGTGATTACACCCTTGGGACTGCATCATCGCTTTTGTAATAGGACCAGCACTCATAAGACGAGTATTTTTGTTGAGCTGTACTGAATACTTTTTTGTTACGGCATCAATAGGGAAGAGTGAGAACTCTGGAGTGATAACCACATCATGAGAGTGGTTACATTGCGGACCATGAACGTGGCTCACATCATATCCTTTTTGGATGAACTGATAGACATCTTGCATTCCGGCACCAATATACTGCATGTCTTTTGGCGCATTAAGATTATTTGTGAGGTCCATATTGTAGTCAGCATCAACAGCAAGTACCGTTTTGTTTTTATCTTCAAGATATTTCACAAAAAGAGTTGAGAGGGTCGACTTACCACTTCCACCTTTTCCAACAAAGCCTATTTTCATAGGGTATTTATACTAAGGTATATGTTTTTTTGCAAATTTCTCCTTTGTTTGTATTGCAAATAAAAAACCATCAACATATGATAGCTATAAGAAAACACACTGCTCAAAAAACGTATGAAAGTTATACAAAAAATATTTTTTATCTTTTTTCTTATCGGATGGATTTTTCCCACAGTCCACGCAGAAGAAGTATCTTATAAATCAGCTGTGGTGCAAGAGGTCTATGGGCAAGCACTTCCACAAGAAATTTCTGTAGTGTTAGAAAACAATTCGACACCTGTACAGATTAGTAACGACAGATCACTATTAAAAACTGGTGACAAAATATACGTACAGAAAATAGAAGGTGATGATGGTACATCGTATTCATTATTTGAAATTAATAAACTCAATACACTTCTAATTCTATTTGCCGTATTTATCATTACCGTTCTTCTTATTAATGGAGCACGAGGTATACGCGCACTTCTTTCACTTATTATCACTACAGTCTTAACCCTCTTTGGACTTCTGCCACTTATCACTGCAGGGTATTCACCAATCCTTACCACTATTATTTTTGCGGCCGTAATTCTCGCTATAGCGCTTTTTGTGACACATGGATTTAGTCGAGGATCACTTCTTGCATATATAAGCTCTGTTCTTGCTGTAATATGCGCAGGACTCATTTCATCTGCAGTATTCGCATTCTTTAATTTAAGCAGCGTACCAACAGACGAGCTCGCATATCTTGTTTCTTTTGGATTTTCATTTGAAATAGTTGGGGCGATTTTATTTGCAGGAATTATCGTTGGAACGCTCGGTGTTGTTGACGATGTTGCCATAACACAAATTGCCATTGTACAAGAGCTCCGCCACACTAATCCTGATTTAGATTTAGGGACATTGTTTCAAAAAGCATTTCGTGTTGGTAGGGAACATGTCGGTGCGTTAGTGAACACACTTGCGTTTGCATACATTGGCGCCTCACTTCCACTTTTTGTACTCCTTTCTTTGGCACCAGAAGGTATTTTAATTGCACTCCAAAAAGAACCTGTGATTGTAGAAATTATCCGAATTTTTAGTGGAAGTATTGGCGTGCTTTTAGTTGTACCTATCGCAACAGCTTTGGCTGTATTTTACAAAAACAGCACAACTATCAAAAATACACATACCCATTCTCATACATAAAATAATGACGGATTCTTATTATAGCGGTATACTTTACCTATATGTCTGAAGCGTTATTTACTGACATTGTTAGTACTCTTGTACTCTTGTCTATTCCACTTATTGTTATCCTTATTCTTGTTCGATATACATACGTCATCCCATTTACAGATTGGATACGAAATCAACTCAACCAAAATGCATTTGTATTTGGTTTTCTTGTAAGTTTCTTTGCGGCACTTGGAGCACTCACATACTCAAGTGTGTACAACTTTGCAGCCTGCGACTTTTGTTGGTACCAAAGAATTGCAATTTACCCAATGATTCTCCTCCTTGGAATGGCGGCAATGAGAAACGATAAATTTATCAAACCATACGTAATTGTTCTAGCGACTGCAGGAATCCTTGTTTCTATATACCACTGGAGTATCCATATGGTTTCTGTATATGGTTCTCAAGCTACAGCAGACGGACTTGTACCATGCAGTGCGTCGGACATTCTTCCTTCATGTAGTCAGACAGAGATTCTTGAGTACGGATTTATCACTATCCCATTCATGGCCATTACCACACTTGCACTTGTGATTATCTTAATGCTTTTTGTAAAAAACAAAAGAAGCACATTCGATACAATCTAGTACAACATTATGGAACTCACAAAAATAGAACTGACAGGATTTAAATCATTTGCGAAGAAAACAACATTTCGTATTGATAGCTCTGTAACAGGAATTGTGGGGCCAAATGGTTCAGGAAAATCAAACGTTGCTGAAGCTTTTCGTTTTGTACTTGGCGAACAGTCGGTAAAATCGATGCGAGGTAAAACTGGCGCCGACCTTATTTTCAAAGGTTCAAAAGGACTTGGACAAATGTCTCGCGCTTCAGTTCTTCTTACTTTTAAAAACGAACCTGAAGACGGTGCAGAAAATTCTTACAAATCATTTCCAGAAATTGTCATTGGGCGTGAAATATTTGCCGATGGGACAAATGAGTATTCTATCAATGGCACAAAAGTACGTTTAAAAGATATCCAGGAGCTTCTTGCACACAGTAACATCGGCACGTCACACCACCACATCATTTCACAAGGCGAAGCAGATCGCGTACTTCACTCATCAGTAAAAGAGCGCAAAGAAATGGTACAAGATGCGCTCGGACTTAGAATTTATGAATGGCGCCTCAAAGAAAGTGACAAGAAACTTACGACAGTACTTGAAAACATGCGTGAAGCTCAAATTTCTCGTCGAGAAATTGCGCCACACGTACAGTTCCTCAAAAAACAAATCGATAAAGTTCAGAAGGGGACCGAGCTTCGAAGTGAGCTTGCTGGTTTGTATCATACTTATTTCGCCCAAGAGGAAGCATACATTCACGATCTTGAATCAAAAGAGCCGCATACTTTTGAAAATCTAAAAAAAGAACTTGCTCGTGTTGGGGAAGAGATGGCGAAACATTCACATAAAAAAGAAATAGAAATCCCGAGTGACATTATTGCAAATATCGTCCGTGCAGAAGATGCGGTAAAAAAGTACGAGGAAGAAAAAAACACTGTCGTCCGCTCAGTAATCTCTCTTGAGACCGAACTCCGTATTCTCGAAAGAAATATTGAAAGAATCCGAGGTCAAGAAAAAGAAAGCGTCCAAGTACATACAGACGGACATGTTTCAAAAAGAGAAACAGTTGAATTTGCTTCATCGGTTAAAGAACTTCACGAAAAAATAGTGTGGCGGTATGAGCATAAAGAATTTCAGGAGCTTCCTGCGCTCTTCAACCTTCTCAAAGCTCGTATTCACTCGTTTGAAGAATTCTTGCAAAGCACATCACACACAAAAACAGTCGTCCAAAAAGTCGACACCCAGGAACTTGCAAACTCAATTACAAAAATCAAAAGCGAACTTGAGGAAGCAGTGCGGAGCCAAGCCCGTATTACAGCTGAATTAGAAAAAGCTCTTCTGGCAAAAAGGCAAGCGGAGGAGGCTCGGACAAACTACAAAGAAGCATCTCTTGTCGACGAACGAAAGCTTTTTGAACTTGAACGACTTCAAGCAGAACTTAAAGGTAAACTTTCTCTCACAGAACTTAAAATCACCCAACTCAAAGAGCGTAAAGAACGTTTTGAAGCTGAGCTTGCAGAAGGCGCAGTGCTTATTGGTGCTTCTATTTTTAATTATAAAAACACAACCCTCACATCTTTTGACCCACACACCCAAGACGAACAGCGAAAAAAGATTGAACGCCTCAAGCTCCGTATCGAAGATATTGGTGTGGTAAATGTCGACGAGGTTACTAAAGAATACGAGTCAGTAAGTGGTCGTGACGAATTTCTCGCAAACGAGATCCGAGATCTAGAAACAAGCAAAGAAAAACTTGAACAAGTAATGCTCGAGCTCCGCAACACGCTTGCAACACAATTTGAAACAGGTCTCAAAACCATCAACATAAACTTCGAGAAATTCTTCAAAACAATGTTCGGTGGCGGAGAAGCAAAGCTTGTCTTAGTTGAAAAAGAAAAACGTCAAAGAAAAGGTGACGAGGAAGAAGCGCTCGATGATTCTGAAAAAGAAACAGAAACAGGAATAGATGTTGTCATTTCTTTGCCACACAAAAAGGTAAAAGATATTGCAATGCTCTCAGGAGGTGAGCGAGCCCTCGCTTCTATTGCACTTCTCTTTGCACTTTCTCAGGTAAATCCGCCTCCATTCTTGATTCTCGACGAAACAGATGCCGCCCTTGATGAGTCCAACGCCAAGAAATACGGTGCGGTACTAAACGAGCTCAGTGTACACTCAAAGCTCATTGTGATCACACACAACAGAGAAACCATGTCTCGCACCCACTCGCTCTATGGTGTGACCCTCGACGTTGACGGCTCATCACGTATCCTTTCCGTAAAACTCGATGAGGCGAATGCGTATGCGAAATAAGATATGAGTCTTTACGAAAATCTACAACGAGCAAACAGTGAAGAGGATGTAAAAGATATATACATCAAAGCGCTCGGTTTAAAATCATATCAAAAAGGATTGATAGATATTCAAACAAAGGAAATTTGGTTTGAAGCAAAAGACAAAAGCAACAGCACAACATACGCAATGTTTACTCAGTTGTTGCATTATGTGCAACAAGCACTCGACAGAGGTGAGTCTACTCCTCCGTTTCTCTGTGTCATCGACAAAGAAAAAGCTGCGGTAATGAAAACAGAAGATGTATTACCGTTTCTTGAGAAGAGAACAATCAAGTGGGGAAAATCAGCAAGTAACTACACCCAAGAAGCACTCGACACAGTATCCGCATTCATTGGTACGTATTTTGTTTCATTTAGAATCAAAACTCACGAACAAGAATTCATTGAAACAATCAAGAATGCGATAAAAAACAATGACATTATTCGTACTCAAATTACTCCCGCAAACTTAAAACAAGTTTTCGACAAATGGGTTGAAATGATTGGAAAAGAAATTAAAGATGTACCACCTGAAGATTATGCGCTTCTGTTTTATGCCGACATTATGCACGACGGTAGTGTTTCAACCCATAACGATCTTCCCGCAGAACTCCTCCACAAAAACAACGCGCCGGTCTTTTCACTCAAAGGCAAACTGTACGAACTCGGTAACAAAGAAGGTTATAGGCAATTTTGGGCTATTTATCATAAGCCACCAAAAGAAGAGCATCGCAATTATCTCCTTGAGCGTCGCGACAATTTGATTCCTACCGATGAGCGGAGCTTCAAAGGTGCGTACTACACACCGCTTCATGTGGTAGACAAAGCATATGAAAAGCTTGCTGAAACCCTAGGTGACAATTGGCAAGAAGAATACATTGTCTGGGATATGTGTTGTGGGGTGGGGAATTTGGAGGTCAGACACAGCAACCCTCGCAATATATACATGTCTACACTCGATCAAGAAGATGTGGAGATAATGAAAGCCGCAAAAACATGTGTTTCAGCGACCCGTTTCCAGTATGATTATTTAAATGACGACATTACAGACGATGGCAAAATAGACTATTCGCTTACCAACAAAATCCCTGAAGGTCTTCGCAGGGCTATCAAAAGCGGAAAGAAAATTTTGGTGCTCATAAATCCACCATATGCAGAGGCAACCAACGCTGACAATACTTCAAAAGGAAGTGGTGCGGAAAACAAAACTGGCGTAGCTAAAACAAAATTTGCTGCAACTGCTATGGAAAGATATGGTAAAGCAAGCAATGAACTCTTTACTCAATTTGTAGCACGAATTGCACAAGAAATTCCCACGGCAACTCTCGCAATGTTTAGTAAACTTAAATATGTAAACGCACCAAACTTCGAAGAATTTAGAAAAGTATGGGACGCAGACTATCTCGGTGGTTTTATTGTTCACAGTAAATCGTTTGAAGGTCTGAAAGGGAACTTTCCAATTGGTTTTTTGATCTGGCAAACAAGTCATGGTGATGGAACACTCAGCCAAATTACCGAAATTACCACTGATGTATTAGACAAAGATGCCAAGCCAATAGGTGAAAAGAAGTTTTATAATCTACTTAATAATGTTTATTTAAATAAATGGATTAAACGTTCTAGGGCAAACAAAGATGAAGTCGTACCGCTTATTAACGCACTAACACCGACATCTGGAAAAGCCTGGGTGAGTACTTGGTCAGATAATGCAATAG
>JBDHUT010000020.1:0-11423 GCA_039809305.1 Minisyncoccia bacterium | reverse complement strand
TTGGACGAAATAAAATGATTGAACTTGGTGAGACTGTTGGTATTGTTGCCGCGCAAGCGATTGGTGAGCCGGGAACACAGCTTACTATGCGTACTTTCCATGCTGGTGGTGTAGCTGGAGTCGATATTACTCAAGGTCTTCCTCGTGTCGAAGAGATCTTTGAAGCACGAACTCCAAAAAACCCAGCCATTGTTTCTCAATACGACGGTGAAGTAAGTAGCGTAAAAGAAAATGGCCGTGAAAAAATCATTACTGTATTACTTGCTGAACACGAGAGTCGAGGGAAAAATAAGGGTAGAGAAATGGAATACATTGTTCCATATCGACGTATGCCTCTTGTGAAAGCTGGGGACAAGGTGACGAAAGGTCAACTTCTTACTGACGGATCCGCAGATCTCTATGAGCTCTTTACCTATGCAGGACGTGAAATCACTCAAGAATATATTGTAAACGAAGTAAACAAAGTATATGAACTCCAAGGTGCTGCGGTAAATAGAAAACATCTTGAAGTTATCATTCGTCAAATGTTCAGTCGAAAACGTATTAAAACTCCTGGGGATACAGGGTTTACACAAGGTGATGTTGTTGAGAACTATATCTTTTCTATTGAGAATCTTCGTATGAAGGAAGAGGGAAAAGAAGAGGCTAAAGCAGAATCTGTGGTACTTGGTATCACGGAGGCGTCACTTTCAACTCAATCATGGCTTTCATCTGCTTCATTCCAAAACACAACTCGTGTACTCATTAATGCTGCAGTTCGTGGAACAGTAGATGTACTTCGTGGTCTTAAGGAAAACGTAATTATTGGACGTCTCATTCCTGCTGGAACAAATTTCCAATTAGACGACGACTCTAAGGACGGAAAAAAGTAATAAATATAAAGAATCTATGTCAACAGCTGTCGAAACAATAAAAGAACGGCTGACAATTGTAGACGTAGTTTCTTCGTATGTTCAGTTAGAGAAATCAGGAAGACAGCTTAAGGGTCGTTGCCCATTTCACAATGAAAAGACACCGTCATTTTATGTTTCTCCAGAACGAAACTCTTTTCATTGTTTTGGATGCAATGTTTCCGGTGACATATTCTCGTTTGTTGAAAAGATTGAAGGGGTGGCATTTGTCGACGCGTTAAAACTTCTGGCCGATAGGGCACATGTTGATTTGGCTCAATTTCGAAAAGGCGGTGAAGGTTCTCAGGACAAGTCACTTTATGAAGTCCTTGAATATGCCACTGAATTCTATGAAGGTAAACTCCAAACTTCTCCTGAAGCACTACAATACTTGCTTTCACGTGGTGTGACTCAGGATACTATTCGTGAATTCCGTATTGGGTATGCGCCTGACACGTGGCATCAGCTGGAAACATATCTAGGATCAAAAGGGGTGACCATAGATCATGCTGAAAAATCAGGAATGATTGTACGAAAGAATGAAGGAAACGGGTTCTATGATCGGTTCCGTGGCCGTATTATGTTTCCGATTACAAATAGCACCGGTGCGGTTATTGGATTTTCGGGCCGAATTCTGCCAAGTATTGCAGAGGGAAAAGATGTTGCCAAGTATGTAAATAGCCCGGAAACTGATCTGTACAAAAAATCAAAAGTTTTGTTTGGGTATGACAAAGCGAAACGTGCAATTACTGAGCAAAACAGTTGTATTATCGTTGAGGGTCAAATGGATCTTTGTATGGCACACCAGGCGGGTACAAAAAACGTTGTAGCGGTCTCTGGTACAGCTCTTACATTTGAGCACCTTCGGCTTATTCAAAGGTTTACAAACACACTCATTTTTTGTCTTGATTCAGATAAAGCGGGAATAGCTGCTCTTAAGCGAAGTGCGGAGCTTGCGTTTGCGATGCAGATGGAGGTGCGAGTTATTCCGCTTACACATAGTAAGGATCCTGCTGATTTTATTTTGAGTTCTCCAGATGAATGGATACAAGCAACTAAAAAATCTATTCCGCTTATTGAATTTCTTGTTGAACTTAATACTCAAGACGGTATGGTTGAAGAATATTCAAAAAGAATGATAAAAGAAATAGTTCCTCTTATTCGTGGCATAGCAAATGCTATAGAGCAAGCTGTTGCGGTGCGAAACGTAGCGGAGAAACTGCGCATTAGTGAAAATGCGGTGTGGGCTGCTGTAAAGAGTGCTCCAGAACAAAAGGAGCGAATACCAGAGGTTACTCAAAAACAAGATCTTACAAAAAAGCAACTACACAGGAGAGAGATGTTGCTTGGTGCAATGAAAGCTGTGGTAAGCCAAACAGATTATATAGAAAAAGAAATGAATCGTATTGAATCAGAATACAGTGTGCCTCAAGGAGAACCTCTTCCTGAAGAAATAGTAATAAGATTTGCCTATGAGTTTGAAAAGCATCATCCTGACGATGATCCTGTAAAACAGCAAAAGAATATCCAAGAGTTACTTGTGAGATACGAAATTGAATGTATAGAAAATATGCAAAAAAGCATCCAGGAAAAAGGAATCCAGACCGACGAGCAAATAGCACAGTACCAAGCATTATCATTAAAAAAAGCCCAAATCAAGCTATAATACATCCTATGAAATCAACTAAGAAAAAAGAGAGAAAAGCGGTTGCAAAAAAGAAAGTGGTCAAAAAAGCCACAAAAAAAGTAGTAAAAAAAGTTGCAAAGAAAGTGGCTCCTAAAAAGATTGTAAAACCTGTAAAGAAGGTTGCTAAAGTTGCAAAGAAAGTGGCTCCTAAAAAAGTAGCAAAAAAACCTACTGCTCCAAAGAAAGTAATTGCGTCAAAACCAGTTGCCAAAACAAAGCAGGTACCAGATAAGAAATCAGAGCTTCGTGAAAAGCACGCTCTCGAGCTTATTGCAAAAGGAAAGGAGCGAGGTTTTGTTAGTTTTGACGAAATTCTCAAACACTTTCCAACAATCGAAGACGATATAGAGTTCCTTGAAGATCTTCATGCACGCTTTGCTGAGGCTAATATTGATGTGCTTGAAGGTGGCAACCTTCTCAATCTCGATGAAGACTTTTCTAAGCTCGGTAAAGAAGATGGAAGCTTTGACTCGATTCAGATGTATCTCCGTGAGATAGGTCGCTACCCACTTATTAACGCTTCTCAAGAACGAGAACTAGCAAAGCGTATTGAAGCAGGTGAAAAGGAGGGACGTGATATTCTTGCCCGCTCAAACCTCCGTCTCGTGGTTTCTATTGCAAAAAAATACGTTGGCCGAAGCCAGGATCTCACACTCCTTGACCTCATTCAAGAAGGAAACCTTGGTCTCTACAAAGCGGTAGAAAAGTTTGACTGGAGTAAGGGCTTTAAATTTTCGACCTACGCAACATGGTGGATTCGTCAGGCTATTACTCGTGCGCTTGCCGACCAAAGTCGAACTATTCGTATTCCGGTGCACATGGTAGAAACAATCGCGAAATACAAACAAGTTGTACGTCGACTTTCACAAGATTTAGGACGTGATCCACTTGCCGAGGAGATCGCTGCGGAAATGGGTCTTGAGGTTGATAAAATCCACATGATTGAAAATATCAATCAAGATACTGTTTCGCTAGAAAAACCTATCGGTGACGACGATGACAAATCAACTCTCGGCGAATTTATTGCTGACGACAAAATTTTAGGTCCAGACCAAGAATCTTCTCGACGGATTTTAGCTGACCAAATCAATGAAATTCTCGGCGACCTCTCTGAAAAAGAACGAGAAATCATTGAAATGCGAAATGGTCTTGGTGAATATCAAGGTGTACAGCACACACTTGAAGAAGTAGGACAAAAGTTCAGTGTTACTCGCGAGCGTATTCGTCAGATCGAGGCGAAAGTACATGAGAAGATTCGTACTCATGAAAAAATCCATCGTCTCAAAGGATACTTTTAATATATGGCATTTTTAGATACAGTCACACTAGAAGTCAAAGCCGGAAAAGGTGGTGATGGTGTTGTGCGATGGCGTCGGGAAAAAAGTGTGGCAAAAGGCGGTCCGTATGGTGGTGACGGTGGTGACGGTGGCGATGTGTACATTCAAGGAGTTCGCAATCTACACGCACTCAACCATTACCGACATGTGCATGAGTTTAGTGCACAAGATGGCGCACCTGGTGCAGGGAAACTTATGCATGGTAAGCGTGGTGATGATCTTGTTCTCACATTTCCACTTGGTACAAAAGTCATCAATAAAGATTTAGATATTTCGTATGAACTTTTAAATGAAGGCGAAAAGATTCTTGTGCTCCATGGAGGCAAGGGTGGACTTGGAAATAATAATTTCAAAAATTCTATTCGTCGTGCACCTGAAATAGCGACTCCTGGTAAACGTGGTGAATTTGCAACATTTGAAATAGAACTTCAGCTTATTGCCGATGTTGGTCTTGTTGGTTTTCCAAATGCTGGTAAGTCTTCACTCTTGAATGCGCTCACAAATGCGACTTCAAAGGTTGCAAGTTATGCTTTTACTACACTCGAGCCAAATCTTGGTGATTATTTTGGAAATGTGATAGCTGACATCCCAGGGCTTATTGAAGGTGCAAGTGAGGGTAAAGGGCTTGGGCACAATTTCTTACGTCATATTGAGCGCACGCGTATTTTGGCGCATCTTATATCGGCCGAAAATGTTGATGTGGCTGAGGCGTATCGCACTATTCGTGCGGAGCTCGGGGCTTTCAATGAAGAACTCTTGCAGAAAGAAGAAATAGTTATTCTTTCAAAAGTAGACATGGTAGCTGACGAAAAAGAGCTTAAAAAGAAAGTAAAAGATCTTGAAAAGGTGAGTAAGAAAGAGGTTATTCTACTTTCGCTCTTTGATGATGCTTCTATCAAAAACTTTTCAAATCATTTGAATGAAGTTTTGAATCCAAAAGAAGTGAAGAGAATTGTAAGAAAGGCGGCAAAAAAAGTAGCAAAGAAAAGAGTAGAGAAGTAGAGGCTATAAACGTAAATATATTACTATATTGACATGTAGTAATATATATGACATACTAAAAAAAGTTCTTTAAAACGAACGCTTAGGGTTTTGCCCTGGCTTTAAGTATTCAAACATATTTGAGTATTTGAAGCTGGGGCAAACTAGAGATCAAGACGATTGAAGGCTGCCAGTGCAAGGAATATTTATGGCCAAGAAAACGGTCATCGTTGGGTCGACGGTGTCGGCTCAGCAACTCGGCGAGCTCCTTCGTCAGATCGCCGACGGAGGCATCACTCGTGAACACTTACAGGCGTTCCTCGAACGGCGCAATCCGTTCGCGGAGGCCGAAGCATCTCCTGCCACCTTCCTGACGGCGGACTACTTCGTTACCCGTTCCGGATTGTGGGAGTCAGGTGATTTCGTGTCACGAGTCACTGCTGCCTACCCCGAGGCACTCGTACCTCGCGGGCTCGATGGAGTCGAGTGTTTTGATCTGACGAAGCACTCGTCAGCCAAGACAATCCTTACTCGCCCCAAAATGGGCGGAGAAGAGAATGTGCGCAAGCACGCCTTCACCCCCGACCAGGTCGCCGCGCTCATCGACTTGCAACTGAACGGTGAGGCAGGAAAGCTCCTCACCAACGGTTGCTCCAACCTCTTATATGTGGTTGGTGCAAACGGAGTACTCTTCGTGGTCCGCGTCTACTGGGACGCTGATAATCGCAAGTGGGAGGTGGATGCGTTGCGGCTCGACGAGGGTGGTCGCTGGCTTGAGGGCGATCGAGTCTTTCGCAATACTCGGACCTTCTAGTAGTTGAGTGGTTCAAGTTGTGAGATAGGTTTTGTTTTCCCCGCGCAGGCGACGCCTGCGCGGGGATTTTCTTTTGATATACTTATACACAAATGACACTTTCTGATTACAAAAAAATACCACTTCCTGAAGCACCTGGTGGGTATGTTTTTCGTGATGTCTTGGATAATATTTTGTACATCGGCAAAGCAACGTCACTTAAAGATCGAGTGAGGAGCTATTTTGCTTCTGACCTTGGTAAAACACGTGGACTCAAAATAGTAAGTATGGTAGTGAATGCTCACACTGTGACATGGCAAGAAACCCCATCTGTCCTTGAGGCTATTTTATTAGAGACAAATTTAATTAAGAGATACAAACCTGTCTTTAATACTAAAGAAAAAGATGATAAGAGTTACAATTGTGTTGTCATAACAAAAGAAGCTTTTCCGCGAGTCTTAGTACTTCGTACTCGCAATGTGCACGAAGAAATGAAAAAGGACATCGCCTATACTTTTGGACCCTTTGCCTCCAGCCAGGCCCTCAAAGATACTATCAAAATAATTCGTAAAATATTTCCGTTTCGGGACACCTGTGTGCCTGGAGTTGGTAAACCATGTTTCAATGCGCAAATCGGACTTTGTCCGGGAGTATGTGCTGGAACCTGCTCAAAAGAAGATTATAAAAAGATAATCAAAAACCTCACTTCTTTTTTCAAAGGTAATAGAGAAGAGATTTTAAAACGCCTTACCAAAGATATGAATGAAGAAGCAAAACAGCTTCATTTCGAAAAAGCGTCCGAAATCAAGAAGACTATTTTTTCACTCACGCATATTCGGGACAGTGTGCTTATCAAACATACTCAAGAACCATCGCTTTCAGATACAAAAGCTATTCGTATAGAAGGCTATGATGTAGCGCATATTTCTGGCACAAATCGAGTTGGGGTAATGGTGGTTTTGGAAAATAGTGAACCTCAAAAGTCTGAATACAGAAAGTTTAAGCTTCCTGAAAAGATAAATGATGACTATGCCGCACTTCGGGAAATACTGAGTCGTCGATTTTCTCATACGGAATGGTGGTTGCCGAACCTTATTGTGATAGATGGTGGACCAGGACAAATGAATATTGCAAAAGAAGTTTTGCGTGAGTATAAACTCACTATTCCACTTGTGTCAGTAGTAAAAAACACTGCACATAAACCAGATCATTTTCTTGGGGAAGAGGAATATGTCAAGTTGTACAAGAAAGAAATTCTATTGACAAACTCTGAATCTCATCGTTTTGCTATGTCCTATCACACTCAGTTGAGAAATAAGAACCTTTTGATAATAAAAGACAGGTATCGTAAACAAAAAACGAAATAGAATTGAATACCGTCAACGTTGTGCACAGGTTATCCACTGTTATAATGCATCCACTACTAATTAAAAAGAGTGTATGCGCGAGGTCACACAAATAAAAAAACGAAACGGAAATACAGTATCATTTGAAAAAACAAAAATCGTCAGTGCGATGAAAAAAGCATTTGCATCCCAGGCGGTTTCTATTTCGGAAGAGAAGCTGATGCAGCTTGCCGATGTTGCGGTGACACATGTGCACATTAAGTTCCATGAGGGAATTCCAACAGTTGAAAATATTCAAGATGTTGTCGAAATGACACTCATGCAAGCGGGGTACTTTAATGTTGCAAAAGCTTATATTATTTACCGTTATGAACATACCAAAGAGCGACAAGAAGAGGTTCAAGAACTCATCGAAGACAATGCTCTTTATGTAACAAAAAAGGATGGCAAAAAAGAAAAGTTTTCTGTTGAAAAAATTCGCGCATGCCTCCTTCACTACATAAAAGGCTATGAGAAGGATATTGATGTTGAAAAAATTGTAAACCAAATTACACTCGAGGTTTACAATGGTATTCCAACAAAAGACGTATTCCGGCTTCTTATTATGGTGGTGCGAGCTCGTATCGAACTCGACCCAGCGTATTCAAAAGTTGCCGCACGTCTTCTTCTTACAACGGTCTACAAGCGTGTGTTTGGTAATGATGTTGATCTTAATGATACTCGCGCTGAACTCAAAAAAGCATTTCCAAAATATATTACTGAAATGGTTGCTAAGGGAAAGTTCGATCCTCGAATGAAAGATTTTGATCTTGAGGCACTTGCTGAAGTTCTTGAGCCATCACGTGACCACTATTTTGAATACATGGGTCTTGAAATTCTCCACTCACGATATCTTCTTGAGGATATGGAAACGAAGCGGCCATATGAAACTCCGCAGATGTTTTGGATGCGTATTGCTATGGGTACAGCACTTACTGAAGCTCCAGAAAAACGAATGGAAGTGGTAAAAGAGTTTTACTATGTACTTTCTGAATTTTTGTACACCCCAGGAGGGCGAACATTGTACCAGTCTGGTGTAGTAAAAGCCCAACTTTCTAACTGTTTCTTGAATGTTGTTCCTGATGATCTTACCGCTATCTTTAAAACTTATGGAGATAATGCACAGCTTTTAAAATGGTCAGGAGGTGTAGGAACAGCGTGGAGTAAGGTACGTGCAACGGGTGCGGTGGTGAAATCAGTAGAAATCGAAAGTCAGGGTGTTGTGCCGTACCTTAAGATTGCAAATGATATTAATGTTGCCATCATGCGTGGGGGTAAGCGAAGAAGTGCTGCCTGTGCATATCTTGAGACTTGGCATTATGACATCGAAGACTTCCTTGAGCTCAGAAAAAATACCGGCGATGAGCGTCGACGTACACACGATATCAATACTGCAAACTGGATCCCAGACCTTTTCATGAAGCGTGTACGTGAAAATAAAGACTGGACACTCTTTAGTCCAGATGAAACACCAGATTTGCCAGAGCTCTACGGAAAGAAGTTTGACGAAGCATACATAAAATATGAAAAGATGGTAGACGAGGGAAAGATTCGAGTATGGAAACGTCTTCCTGCAAAAGATCTTTGGAAAAAGATGCTTGCCATGCTTTTCGAAACAGGACATCCATGGATTACTTGGAAAGATCCATGCAACCTTCGTAGTCCGCAGGATCATGTCGGAGTTATTCATAACTCGAATCTTTGTACAGAAATTACATTAAACACATCAGCTGATGAAACAGCGGTATGTAATATTGGTTCGGTAAACTTTGCTAAATTTGTAGTAAACAAAAAACTCGATCACACACTTTTACAGCGAGTAATGCGAGCTGCGGTGCGAATGACTGACAACACACTCGATATTAATTTTTATCCAACTGAAGATTCAAAGCGATCCAACGCACGACATCGGCCTATTGGACTTGGTATTAGAGGGTATCACGACGCACTCTATGCGCTCGGTATTCGTTTTGATACCAATGAGGCTGTTGAGTTTGCCGATGAGTCTATGGAAGTGATGGCGTACTATACGATCCTTGCTTCATCTGAGCTCGCGAAAGAGAAAGGTGCATATGGAACATTTAAGGGATCAAAATGGGATAGAGGACTTCTTCCTCAAGATACTATTGATATTCTTGAAAAAGAGCGTGGTATGAAGATTGATGTTCCTCGTGGAGGAAAAATGGACTGGACACCAGTACGTGAACATATTAAGCGGTATGGTATGAGAAACTCAAATACTATGGCTATTGCTCCGACAGCAAGTACTGCAAATCTAGTGGGATGTATTCCTTGTATTGAGCCGATCTATAAAAATATTTACGTGAAGTCAAACAAAGAGGGTGATTTTATTGTTGTGAATAAGTATCTTGTACAAGACTTGAAAGACAGAAATCTTTGGAACGAAGACATGCTTGGAAAACTTAAGTTTAATGATGGTAGTGTTCAAAATATCAAAGAAATTCCTGAAGATCTTAAGCGGAAATATACTGAGGTATTCGAAATTGATCAAAAGTGGTTGATGTTGGCTGCTGCTCGACGTGCAAAATGGATGGATCAAAGTCAGTCAGTAAATGTTTTCTTTAGGGGAACTTCAGGAAAAGAACTTTCTGATGTATATATGCTTGCGTGGGAACTTGGTCTCAAGACAACTTATTATCTTCGAACACTTGGTGCTTCACAGGTAGAAAAATCAACAGTATCTACATCAGAGTTTGGGGCAACACATACACGTGCTTCAGATAAAAAGTCTGGAGATTCTACACATTCTGAATCAGTTGGTGCACAAGATATTCCGAGTCCGCTTTCTGCAATCGCAATGCCACTTGAAAAAATCACTGTTCAGTCGTCACATCCTCATCAAGCTCCAGTGCAAGCAAAACCTGTATATAATCTTCATCGTCCAGATAATAATGAAGAGTGTGAATCTTGTTCTGCGTAGTATTATATATTTCTAATTAATTTTTCTGTAATTTTATGCCTATCAACCACAATGCTGCACCTGTTGATATTAATCAACGAAAAATAATAAATGGTAAAGATGCTGATGTGATGCAATTATATCCAATGAAGCACACCTTTGCGTGGGATACGTATCTTGTTGGAAATGCAAACCATTGGCTCCCGACAGAGATCTCGATGCAGAAAGATATTGAGCAATGGAAGTCTCCAACAGTACTTACTGCGGACGAGAGAAAAGCTTTCGAAACTATTTTAGGATTTTTCACAACAGCGGATTCGATTGCAGCAAATAATCTCGTACTTGCGGTTTATAAACACATTACGTCTCCTGAGTGCCGCATGTATTTATTGCGACAGGCGTACGAAGAGGCGATTCATACTCATGCATATCAGTATATTGTGGAGTCTTTAGGAATGGATCAAGCAAAGATATTCAACATGTATCGCGAAGAGAAGGCGATTTATGAAAAGGATGAGCTTGTACTTTCGCTCAATGAAGGAATTTTTGACCCTCACTTCAAAACAGGAACATTTGAAAATGACCAAAAATTCTTAGAAAACATGTGTGTGTTCTCACTCATTATGGAAGGTATCTTCTTTTACTCGTCGTTTGCGGTAATGTTTAGTTTCCAGCGTCTCAACAAAATGACTGCTTCGGCGGAACAAATTCAATACATTATGCGTGATGAGTCACAGCATCTTAACTTCGGGGTGAATATGATAAATACCATTAAAGTTGAACAGCCAGAACTTTGGACACCGGAGTTTCAGCAGCGAATTATTAACCTTGTTCGTCGTGGAGTGGAACTTGAATATACATATGCGACAACAGTATTTCCAACTGGAATTTTTGGTATCAATGCGCAAGGTTTTCGACAATACGTAGAGCATATCGCTGATCGACGTCTTGAAAGTGTCGGACTTCCAAAGCAGTACAACGTAGAAAATCCATTTCCATGGATGTCAGAAGCAATCGACCTTTCAAAAGAAAAGAATTTCTTTGAAACTCGCGTAACAGAGTATAAAGTTGGTGGGCAATTGGATTGGTAAAGGCATTTAACGTCAAGCAAAAAATTCCTGTTAAAAACAGGAATTTTTATTATCCCCACCCCCATGGGGGTTTTGTTTTACACTACCTCACACCATGTTACAATTGTTTTAGCCCCTTTTATATCAACATCAATATATATATATGACCCCCAAACTCCTTCCCACAGCTCTCATCTTAGGCTGTACCGCTCTCCTTGCCTTTGCCTTTATCATCCCTTCAAACACTCCTCAACCCGCCTCCACCGCCTACGCTCAATCAACCCCAAGCGTTTCTTTCACACAAGAAGAAGTACAAGGTAAAGAAGGCTCCACTATCTACCTCCGAGTAAAACTAGACAC
>JBDHUT010000019.1:0-11905 GCA_039809305.1 Minisyncoccia bacterium | reverse complement strand
GCTTACAAAACCCTCATTGAAAAGCTAGGGGAACAAGTCTACACTTTAGGTTTTCTTAAGAATTAATAAAGACACCCAAAATTAGGCGTCTTTATTAATATATTTTAGTAACCAACTCTATAGATTTTCGAACTTCTACAATTTTCTTTGATTGCACTTATTGCATTCAAAGCATTAGCTTCAGATGTATAGTTTTCAGTCCAGAATATTATTTCTGAATTATATAGGAATTGTACCCTATACCCACTAGCTGATTTTACAATTTTGAATTTATTCATACAATTTGTTTTTTAATTAATTTCACATTTACAAACGGCAGAGGTATTTTTATAGAATTGAGTATCAAAAGATTCTCGTTTCGACAGATACTATACTCTCAGTTTATCTTGCTTCGCCGGTGAAACAGGCTTCGACTTGCCCTACGGTAACACTACCAAAATTAAATGAACGCTTGAAACATTGACAATTTCTATTCTAGAAGCATAATGTTTTTTATATTAATACAAAAAAGATCCAAAGCGTTGGCGCTTTAGGCACCCTTTTTCTTTTTCTCAAGACTTGCTACTATTAAATCATGAAAACAAATGTCGCATTTTCGCTTCCTGTAGTCATCACAAAACAAGGAAAACGCTTTGTTGCTTATACTCCCGCGCTTGATATTTCTACCTCAGGTAAATCTGAGAAAGATGTTAAACAGAAATTTAACGAACTAGCACATCTTTTTTTTGAAGAAATTACTGAAGCTGGCACAGTACAACAAGTGCTCACTGAGCTTGGCTGGAAAAAGAAAGAGCGTAAATGGAATCCACCGCAAGTTATTTCTTCAAACTCTGTTAATTTTCAAGTTCCACATTTCGCATAACTCATGCCGAAAATCCAATCAATACATTGGAAAGATTTCGAGAAATTTCTCCTAAAAATTGGATGTGAGTTTAAAAGAGAGAAAGGCGACCATCGTATTTATTGGAAAAAGGGGATACAGAGACCTGTGGTCATACCACGAGATACTTCACTTCCAGCTTTTATTATTTTGAATAATTTGCGTGTACTTGGTATTTCTCGAGAAGACTATCTCAAACATCTTAGGAAATAGCTTGAAGTTACAGACATTTCTGCGAGCAACTAGTTCCAAAATGGAAACAGTTGGAACTGCGTCGGTTTTCCAGATAGTTCAACGAAAATCTTGTGTACAAATGCTACAATAGAACTCAATATATGACTCAATCAACATCATTCATCACTCCCAAGTACGGCGACGAACTCGAAGGGACAATTGGTATCAATACGAAAGGTTTTGGGTTTGTAAAAGTACTCAGCCTCGAACAAAGTGTTGAGATCCCACAGCACGACCTCAATACCGCACTCCACGGCGACGCAGTACGGCTTAAAATCTCTGGCAAAAATAAATTTGGCCAGTTTGTAGGTGAAGTACTTGAAGTAATCAAGCGAAGTAAACACGGCTTTGCAGGCACGCTCTTCAAAGAAAAAAATATGTACTTTGTAAAGGCGCAAGACGCTCGCATGTACACCGAGATTATGATTCCAGAATCTGCACTCAATGGTGCAGAACCAGGACTCAAAGTCTTTGCAAAAATCACCGAATGGACCGACCCTAAAAAAAGCCCTTGGGGGGTCATTCACACCGTTTTGGGTAAACCAGGTAATAATGACGCTGAAGTCTCTGCATACGCGCTTGAGCGCGGTTTTAACACCTCTTTTCCTATTGATGTAGAGGAAGAAGCACGGATGATTGAAGAAAGGGGAATTACAGAGGAAGACCTTAAAGACCGAAGAGACTTCAGAAACGTACTCACGTGTACCATCGACCCATTTGACGCAAAAGATTTCGACGACGCGCTTTCATTTCAAAAACTTCCAAATGGAAATTATGAAGTAGGAGTACATATTGCCGACGTATCACATTATGTAAAAGAAGGAACAGCTCTTGATAAAGAAGCTCGCGAACGCGCTACGTCGGTGTACCTTGTAGACCGCGTTATTCCCATGCTTCCTGAGGTTCTCTCAAACAATCTCTGCAGTCTTGTAGAAGGAAAAGACCGACTTACATTTAGCGCTGTATTTGAAGTAAATGAAAACGCAGAAATAGTAGGGAGCTGGTATGGACGTTCGGTGATCCATTCACAGAAGCGATTTAGCTACGAAGAAGCACAAGAGATTCTCGATGCAGGTGCGGGGCTACACTATGAAGCACTCAACACCTTAAACATTCTCGCCAAGAAAATCCAAAAAAGACGTTTTGAAAATGGTGCGCTTTCACTAGAAACAGAAGAAGTGAAGTTTAAGCTCGATGATAAAGGTTTTCCTGTTTCTGTGTACAAAAAAGTTCGTGGTGACACACACAAAATGATTGAAGAGTGGATGCTTTGCGCAAACAAGGGTGTTGCGACATATGTTTCAAAATTACCAAATCCGCAAGAACACACTTACATTTACCGAGTACACCCAGAACCAGAAGAAGATCGGATGCTTAAGCTTGCAAACATTTTTAGAAATGCCGGACATCAGGTAAATTTTACAAACGGTATTGTGCCATCTAAAGACATCAACAGAATCCTAAAATCCCTCGAAGGAACAAAAGAGGGTGGACTCCTTCAGGTGTATGTGACGCGTGCAATGCAAAAAGCAATCTATAGCACTGACAATGTGGGACACTATGGGCTCGCGTTTGATTTTTATTCACATTTCACCTCGCCAATTCGTCGTTATCCAGACACGCTCGCGCATCGACTTCTTGCAACATACTTACAAGGCGAGCAGACGAAGGCGTCCGCTAAAAAATTCTACGAGGAACTCTGTATGCACTGTTCATTTCGAGAAAAAGAAGCGGCAGACGCAGAACGTGGATCGGTAAAATATATGCAGGTACTCTACATGTCGGTGCGTATTGGACAAACCTTTAACGGTGTTGTATCTGGGGTGTCACAGTGGGGTATTTATGTGGAAGATGCAGCTACAAAATGCGAGGGGATGATAAAGCTCCGTGACTTGGGATCCGACTTTTATGTCTATGACGACAAAAAGGATCATATTATTGGCGAAAACACTGGGGAAATCTTTAAATTAGGCGACGAAATGAAGATTCAGGTAAAAGGGGTAAATATTGAGGAGCGTCTTATCGACTACGTCCGAGTTATTGACTCTCAGTAGTTTTTCAGGTATTTTATAACCCATGCTATCACTTAGACTTCAAAGAATAGGACGAAAGAACGACCCGCATTTTCGGCTTGTTGCAACTGACTCAAAAAATGCCGCGCAGTCAGGAAAGGCTGTAGAAACAGTAGGGACATACAACGTTAAAATGGGTGTGTTCAATCCAAATATAGAACGGGTAAAACATTGGCTCAAGGTTGGCGCAAAGCCATCAGACACAGTTTTTAATCTTCTTGTAAGTAAGGGGGTAATCGAAGGAAAGAAACGAAACTTACTTCCTTCAAAAAAGAAAGAGGCTAAAAAGAAATAATCTCCAAAACATCCGCACAAAAGCGGGTGTTTTTGTTTGACCAAAAAGACTCATCCATATACTATGTACCTTGTAAGCGCGTGCTTACAAACGCTCTATAAATAAATATTCTTATGGAAGACAAAGTATTTCTTGAAATGGTAGTAAAGGCATTAGTAGACAACCCGAATGACGTTCATGTAGACCGAAAAGTAGATGAGATGGGAGTACTCTTAACACTTGATATAAACCCTGCAGATATGGGGAAAGTCATTGGTAAGGAAGGCGCAACAGCAAAGGCACTCCGAACAATTCTCCGTGTAGTAGGAATGAAAAATAATGCTCGCGTAAACCTTAAAATCAACGAACCTCAAGGCAGTGAACGGGTAGCAAACAAGCGCCCAACCCCTGAAGTACCGACAGTTGAACAGGTGATGCAGGAAATTAAAGGTCTCTAAAAAACAAAAAACCACCACAAAACGGTGGTTTTTGTGTATAGTAGTAATCAAGGTAGTTTTTGCATCTAGAACGGATACTTTTTTTCTTTGGGCGGGGTGTGGTCTGGCAAAGAAAAAAATATCAGAGAAAGATGCAGAAAACCATCCTCTATAATTTATGCGATTTCACGTCGTAACCCTTTTTCCAAATATGTTTGAGTCATATCTCTCTGACTCAATTTTAAAGCGCGCCAGTGATGCAAAAAAAATTTCATGGTTTTTTTATAATCCTCGAGAAGAAAGTAAAGACAAATGGAAAAGAGTAGATGACAGGCCGTACGGCGGAGGGCCGGGCATGGTCATGACTCCAGACCCGATTTTACGAGCTGTAGAGAAAATTAATAAAAAGATTGCACGGTTCAAAAAAACTAAAACCAAAATAGTTATTTTCTCGCCAGGTGGGATTTCATTTACAAATGCAATCGCTCAAAATGTAATCGCAAAAAAAGTTACCGATATAATCCTTATTTGCGGACGATATGAAGGAATAGATGCTCGAGTAAAGAAAATTCTCAAGGCAGAAGAGTGGAGTGTAGGGGAGTATGTACTTACTGGAGGAGAGCTTCCAGCTATGATAGTTATTGATGCGGTATCGCGCCACATCGACGGAGTCCTTGGAAATAATTTGTCTCCAGAAGAAAATAGAGTTTCATCACACGAAATATATACCCGACCAGAAACATTTGTCTGGAAAAAGAAGAGATACAAGGTCCCAGAAATACTTCTTTCAGGAGATCACAAGAAGATAGATGAGTGGAAAAAGACAAATCTTTAGCTTAAATGAAAAACATCCGTCGATGATTCCTAAAACTCTCTTAGGAATCATCGACGGACATGTGGGCTGATTTGTTTTTTTAGCTCTATAACATTGTTAGCAGCGATGAGTAGCTTATGCGATGGATCATCGTAGCAAACAACATCATAGTCTTTGTTTCGGTGCCACGCCTCTTCTCCAAGTGATGCAAAATCTCCATCGGAGGAGGCAATTACGAGAGCATCAATATCTTTCCTCCTCAACTGCTGTCGAGCAAGTCGAATAATTGCTTTGTCGACCGGATCGAAGCCGCCCCTTGTACGTGTCCGAGAAGGAAGTCTGAGTCGGGCATGAATCCCTTCGACTTTTTTCTTAGCCGGTTCGTACATGTTCCCGAAAAATGACTCTGACATAAAGATAAACACATCCTCACGCCGTACGTCATATTTCTTTTCTACATACAGCACAAGATCGATCACATGAAAATCGTGATTGTTGTCTCGTGCTGCACAATACATATTCTGATAATCAACCATCAGAACCGCACGTTTTCGCGCGCCCACACATCACCTCCTGGTGACATTCTGACACCTTGGAAACTAGCTATATTAATTACAAAAATTGTATGATTTTGTCAAATCTCATCCATTTAAAGTCTCTATTGCAAAAGATAAAAAATAAGGTATTATAGGTACTTATGGAAATTGCAGTTATCGAAACAGGTGGAAAGCAATACAAGGTAGCCCCAGGCACCTCTATTAAGATTGAAAAGCTTTCAGACACACAGAAAGTAGGCGACAAAGTTACTTTTGATAAAGTACTTCTTGTTGACGGATCTACAACATCTATTGGTACTCCTTATGTGCAAGGTGCAAAAGTAGAAGCTACTGTAGAAAAAATCGGCAGAGCAGACAAAGTTATTGTTCTAAAATACAAAGCTAAGAGTCGATACCAGAAGAAAAATGGCCATCGACAGCTTTTTGTTCAAGTGAAAATCGATTCGATCAAATAATAAAAAACCTCTCACTCGAGAGGTTTTTTATTTTCTATTAGAGAAAGCTTGGGACAAAGTATTTGGATCTGCATACTCAATCTCAGTTCCTGTGGAAAGCCCTCGACCAAGAACACTCACGGTGAGAGTTGGCACAACTTGAGCTAAAACTGTTTTTAAATATTTATAGGTATGGTCACCTTCTTGTGTAGCAGAAAGTGCGACAACAACCTCTTCCAGACCTCTTTCGCTTAGCTTTTTGATTCTTCGAATGAGATCTTGAATACGAATCTTTGCAGATGGAACTTGTTCATGAAGGGGGAGAACCCCGCCAAGTACAAAATAAAATCCATCGTAAACACGACTTTTTTCTATTGTTTGTAAATCTATATCTTTTTCTACAACAAGAAGTGTTTTACTGTTTCTTCGAGTATCACTACATTCTTTACACTCAACTTCTCCATTACGATGAGTAAAGTACACAAAACAAGAAGGGCATTGTGCAACATCTTTCCGTAAAGTAACCATGGCTTGTACTAAAGCCTCGTGATTTTCTTTTGATTGAGATAACACATAGTAAGCAAAACGTCGTGCCTGACGTGGACCAATACCTGGAAACTTAGTGAATTCCTCTGAAAGTTTTTCAATAGGGTCCATAGATTAAAATGATGATCCGCCAGTAAATTCACTTTTCTCAACACTGAGGAAACTTGTTTTCTTATCATCAAAGTAGAGTTCAACACGCCCAGTGGGGCCATTTCGATGTTTTTCGATCAGAATTTCAACAATATTTGGTTTTTCTGGATTATCTTGATATTTGTCTTCACGGTGAATAAAAGCTACAACATCGGCGTCTTGTTCGATAGATCCTGAATCACGAAGGTCGGAGAGTCGAGGTTTACCACCACGTGCTTCTACTGCACGAGAAAGCTGTGAAAGAGCAATCACAGGGACATTAAATTCTTTTGCGAGTCCTTTTAATGACCGAGAAATTTCTGTTACTTGATTTACAACGTTGTCGTAACTTTTTGAAGTAGTTATGAGTTGTAAGTAGTCAACAATCACAAGACCAATAGGAGCCTCTGGATGTTGAGAATTGTAACGGCGCATAACACTTCGCATACGCATAATAGAGTTGCCAGCTTGATCATCAATTGTAATAGGAGCCTTTGCAAGACGCGCAATTGCTTCCTGAAGACTCGCGAAGTCTTCATCGAGTGAAAGTTTTCCAGTTCTTAGTTTCCATGAATCAACTCGTGATTCAGCAGAAACCATACGATCAACTAATTGCTGTTTACTCATTTCCAAAGAAAAAATAGCAACAGGGATATTTTCTTTGACCGCGGCATGTCGAGCAAAGTCAAGCGCTAAGGAAGTTTTACCGACTGAAGGTCGAGCGGCGAGAATAATAAGGTCTGCTTTTTGAAAGCCTGAAAGCTTATTATCAATTTCAACAAACCCAGTAGGCACGCCTCGGGTATGTTGTCCAGATTGCTGCAATTTTTCGAATCGGTCCCAGGCATCATCGAGTAAATCCTGAATCTTTTCAAGCTTTTGACCTTTTGAAATATTCGTAATGTTGTACATTCGCTTCTCAGCTTCTTCAAGTACATGTTCGAGTTCTTTTTCTTCACTATACGCAAGCTCACCAATATGATTAGATGCGTTGATTAAATTTCTCAAAACTGCCTTTTTACGAACAATTTCTGCGTAATAATCAACGTTGGTTGCTGATGGAACTGTATTCAAAAGTTCTGAAACATACGGAGTACCTCCAATACCTTCAAGTTCTTTTTGTTCACGAAGTTTTGTTGTAACAGTAAGTAAATCAATAGGCTCACGCCTTGAAGCGAGATCAAGCATTGCTTTAAAAATAACCTTGTGTCGCTCAGAGTAAAACGAATCAGGATTAACGCTATCCAAAACGTCAAATACCACATCGGGTCGCAACATAATAGAACCAAGGAGTGCCTTTTCAGCCTCCAGGTCTTGTGGTGGTAACCTATCTACAAACGGAGCAGTACCTCGCATGTATCCAATACTACCATATTCAAAATGAGCTATTTTTTGCATTTTTCTGTATGTTTGGGATAAACTGTTGATTATGAATTCCCAGATACTTTTGTATTACAAATACGTTGCAATCTCTGACCCAGAAGCCTTAAAAAAGGCTCAGAGAGAGCTTTGTGAGCGCCTTAGACTTAAAGGTAGGATTATTATTGCTCATGAAGGAATTAACGGTACTGTAGGCGGCACAAAAGAAGCTACAGAAGAATACATAAAAGAAATGATTAGTGATTCTCGCTTTGCCGATATTCACTGGAAAAAAAGTTCTGGGCCTGAAGATACATTTCCTCGACTATCTATAAAAGTCCGCCCTGAAATAGTAACTACAAAAATTACCGATGTAGAACTCGATCCAACAAAAGAGACAGCGACACATTTAAAACCAGAAGAACTGCATGAATGGTACAGAGAAGGTAAGAAATTTAAAGTGATTGATATGCGCAATACATATGAAATAGGTATTGGAACTTTTAAGGATTCAATTGACCCGGAAACAATGAATTTCCGCGATCTTCCAAAGTCACTTGAAAAACTGAAAGTTCATAAAGATGAAACAGTACTTACAGTGTGTACTGGAGGAGTACGTTGCGAAAAAGCATCTCAATATTTAAAAACCCAAGGCTTCAAAGACGTATACCAACTCGATGGAGGTATTGTCACCTATATGGAAAAGTATCCCGGAAAAGATTTTGAAGGAACACTCTATGTATTTGATAAACGAAAAAAAATGGATTTTTGTAAACCGGGAGAGCGAGAGGTTATTGGAAAATGTTCTATTTGCAACGGAACCACTGAAAGAGTAGAGAATTGTGCCGACGACGAATGTCATCTTCAATTTATCTGCTGTGATGACTGCATCGCAAAGTATGAAGGGATGGTGTACTGTAAAGAGTGCAATAACGCTCACGGGCAAATACCAAAAAGTGGACGATATATGCGCGTTGTATAAGATTATATGGATTGTATTTTTTGTAAAATTATAGAAGGAAGTATTCCTTCAAATAAAGTCTGGGAAAATGAGAACTTTTTTGCATTTCTTGATATAAGACCGTTACAGAAAGGACACCTTCTTCTAGTTCCTAAAAAACACGTAGAAGAAATTTTTGATCTTTCTCAAGAATTGTATGCAGAACTTTTTGCAGTAGCAAAAAATATTGCCACACCATTACGACAAGCAATGCAGTCGAAAAAGGTTGGGTTTGTGGTAGAAGGATTTGGTGTTGCACACGCACACTTACACCTTATCCCCATCAACAATCCTCACGAACTTAATCCAGAAAAAGCTTATTCTGCTTCAAAGGAAGAGTTGGTAGATGTACAAGATTTACTCGTCGCGCAAATGAACACGCTAGCACAATAAAAGAGCCCGGCACTTTGTGCCGGGCAAGGAGGGGGATGCGCAGGTGTACCTACCGTACGCACGTAAATAATACATTCAAAAACAATATTGTCAAACACATGAACTACTGGCTTATAAAAAGTGAACCTGATTGTTACTCCATCGACGATCTAAAAAAAGATTATGTAACACCATGGAACGGGGTACGAAATTACCAAGCACGTAACTTTATGCGCGACAATATGAAGATAGGAGACATGGCACTTTTTTATCATTCAAGTACAAAAATCCCAGGTGTGTATGGTGTTGCGAAAGTGGTAAGCACTCCGCATGCAGACCTAAGTGCATTTGATAAAAAAGATGAGCATTATGACCCAAAATCAAAAAAAGAAAACCCAACATGGATATGTGTTGACTTTGGTTTTCTTAAAAAAATTTCACGACCAGTAACACTTAAAGAAATAAAGAAGGATCACAAACTTGAAGGAATTATGGTTACACAAAAAGGTTCTCGGCTGTCCATACAACCTGTAAGTAAAAATCATTTCGATAGAATTATTGATTTGAGTAACACCTAAATGTATACCCTAAGAAAAAGTAACAAAGCTAAACATCTCCGTATCAGCATTCATCCTGGTGGGGAAGTAGTGGTGACTATCCCGAAAAATATCTCTGACAAAATAGTAGAAAATTTTTTGCAAGAAAAAAGGCCGTGGATAGATCGAAAGAAAAACCTGATGGAACAATATCCAAAAAAAACAGAGCTAAAGCTTTCAAAAAAAGAAAGAAATAATTTAAAAGAACAAACTCGAATTTTTGTTCAAGACAAGTTACACTTTTTTAATAGAAATTATAAGTATTCCTGGAATAAAATATCTATTCGTGAACAAAAGACACGTTGGGGGAGTTGTTCACAGAAAAAGAATTTAAATTTTAATTCCAAAATAGCACTATTACCGGAAAAGCTCGCTGAATATATTGTAGTCCATGAATTATGCCATCTTGGAGAATTTAATCACTCAAAAAGGTTTTGGAATCTTGTAGAAAAAATACTACCTGACTATAAACAGAGAAGAAGTGATCTGAAAACCGAAGGAATTATATTTCAATAAAAAGTGATTAAAAAAATATTGCATAATAATTAATAATGATATAATGAAGGAATATGAATAAAAACGTACTTGTAGGAGCACTCTCAATTGTTATTTTAATTGGTATAGCTTTTTGGTTTACACAAAATAAAACCGTCGAAGAAGAGATCGATACACTCGCGCAAGATTATATATCTGCTACATATGAGCTTGATGGCGAAACTATTACCCTTAACACAGGTGACGCTGCTTACTTTGGAAATGAAACATTTGGTGATTTTAATGCGGATGGACGAGAAGATGTCGCATTTCTTATTACACGTGAAGTAGAAGTTGGTCAACGATTATTTTATGCAGTTGCTGCTTTAAACCTCGAAGAGGGATATGAGGGAATGAACGCTGTTTTTATTGGTAATAACATTTCTCCTCAATCAACTGAAAATGGAGAAAATATCGTTATTGTTAACTACGGAACAGACTCGCAGGTTGCATCCCCTGAGAGCGCAACAATAGGAGCAAGTACCTTTATTCTTGTTTCAAATACTGGTCTCGAGATAGTTGGTCAGTAAAAAAACTATTTACTCAGTACGTACGCTCGAATTAAACGAATATCCTCAAAAGAGATATTCGTTTTTTTCTTTTTCAAAATCTCCATTAACTCTTTTAATTTTGCATCAGGATGTTTATTAATAGTGTTTTGAATAATTTTATGGTGGGGAATAGTGTTCACTAAATAAGAAAGATTTAATTTAACCCTATCAGCAATAAGGTCTTCTATGTGTGAAATAATAGTACCTACGGTAAGATCTCGTTTGGTGGCAATATCTTCAATTAAAAGTTTTTCTTCTAAAAGTCTTCGAGTGATTTCTTTTGATGGAAGATTCTCTTCCTCGGCATCAATAGATTGTTCGTCTTTTACGCCATCAGTGCGAATAATAAAATTTTCATGAAGATCTTTTAGCATATCATCTGAATATTTTTGTAATGCCTTTTCAGCACGAATAGATCTTTCGTGAAGATCTTTATCGAGACGAAGAATTTCTGGATGCATAAGGAGAGCGTCATCATGAAAACCAAGAAGTTCAACACCATCAATAGTTCGTACACGAGAAAGAGCAACATACCCCATACCGAAGGCAAATGTTTTTGAGAGATCTATTTGAGCAGCATCAAGAGTCATACCTTGTGATTTATGAACCGTAATAGCCCATGCATACCGAAGAGGGAGTTGTTTTATTTCTGCTTTAATTTTTCCATCCTCCTCAATACGCCACACATCCTGAGTCACCGTTATTTCTTCCCCTGTAACTGTTTTAACAATAGGAACATTGAGATTAGTGAATTTTGAAACAATTCCAAGAGTCCCATTATTATAACGTTTGCCTTGATCGTTTTTTACAAACATTACTCGTGTACCAACTTTTAATTTTAGAATCTCAGGAGCTAGACAATTTTGCATAAGACTATCAACAAGATTTGATTTACCTTTAGTAGTCATCTCAAACACTTTTTCATCACCTTCTATGAGAGAGTACTCAACGTCATTTATTCGATCGACATCTTCATTATGGGTAAAAAGTTTTGTATGGGTCGTATGGGCAACACTTTTTTTTGTTGATGCAAGAAGTGTTTTCTTATGATGATCTTGAAAAATTCCAGAACGCATATCGCGAAGAAGTAAAGAAAGACTGTCTCCAGTATGTCTA
>JBDHUT010000018.1:0-13401 GCA_039809305.1 Minisyncoccia bacterium | reverse complement strand
TTCCTTATTTTTTACAACAACATCATACTTACCAGGAGTCACTTGTTGTGCCACAATTCGACATAATACAGAATCATCATATCCACACGGAGTAATAGATTGTGGAACTTTAAAGCGGATAACTCCCTTTCGATCAGTTACTAAAGATGTAGAAGGTACAAGTGAACCTCCAAAATAAATTTTTTCATTACCTGTGTTAATGTTTTGACCGAAAATCGCAACTTCTGTACCAATAGAACCTTGTGTTGGATTAAGGTATGAGAGATATGGCTTTCCACCAACAGTCTCACCAAGAACTTCGAACTTCACTGAATCACGACCATACTTATTATCTACAGCAAGTTCATAGGTTCCCGGCACAATAGGAACCGGTAAAGGTTGGGGGCAAGGTGTGGTAATACAATTTATCGTATGAATAATGGCACCAGGGACAACAAATTCAAGAGCGGAATTAAAGTTTCCTGCCATTTTGGTATAGACAGGTTTACCGGAAATGCTCATTCCATCAAAAAGAATTCGTGTTTCTGGTCGGAAAAGATTGTAACCATAAATTATCGCACTCGCACCAACTTTTGCAGCACTTGGTTCAACTCGTGAAATCTTAATTGTGTCTGATGGAGAAATGGTACTATCAATAACAGTGAGTTTTACAGTATTGGTTGTTCCAAGATTATTTACTACTTGAACCGTATATGTACCAGGTACAACTTTTTTAGAAAAACCAAGGGGGCAAGGTGTGGTGATACAGTTGATAGTATTTGTTATATATTCAGGCACAACAAACGCAACACGATTGAGAGCCTTAGAACCATCTGTTTCTATGCGATGACCATCAAAAAGAATAAAGTCACCACCTGAATTAAGACCTGGGCCACTGAGAGCTACGGTCTGCCCAACCTTAGCAATAGATGGTTCTATTGAATTTATATAAAGCGTTTGAGATCCTCCGCCTCCACATGTAAGCTCTTTAATTTTTGCACGAGTGATGGGTCCGACATTACCGAAAGCTGGTGAAATACCGTATTGCTTTTGAAAATCAACAACAGCCGCACGAGTAAGACCTAAAAATCTTCCTGTTGGCTCTACTTTAAGGTATTGAGGCGCAAGAAATGTTTGTAATTTAGTGACATCTCCACCAGTAGTTGCATCTGTTGAATTCACACGCAAATCTGTTTTGATATCAACACAAGGACTTACATTAGGACATGCAGCGAACTCACACTTTGGAGCAACACGTCCAACATACGTTACACCATCTGGACACAATTTTGCATCCATAGTACAAGCAACATTGCTCGCACTGGAAGTTGTTAATTCACCAGCAGTCACGGCAAGTGTCGCTTGTGTAGACACAAGAAGAAATACTGCCACAAATAATGTTTTTAATGTTTTCATACTTATATAACGTATTATAAACCACTTTGCGACAAAAGGTTTTAATTTATACACAAAAACCCGCTTTTATGCGGGTTTTTGAATGTTTTTAACGATTAGTCTCGTTTAAATGGAATTTGGAGGAGTTCGAAAAATCGCGTAGCTTCCTTTTTATTTTTTGCAGTCGTCACAACCGTAATCGCAAAACCGAAAACATCTTTCAATTCTTCATCTTTAATTTCTGGAAAGATAGTGTGTTCTTTGATACCAATTGTCATGTTACCCATTGAATCAACAGCTTCTTTCTTGAGACCACGGAAGTCTTTTGTTCGAGGAAGAGCTACTGCGAGAAGCTTATCGAGGAACGCGTACATACGCTCACCACGAAGTGTTACCATGACACCGATTGCGTCGCCTTGACGGATTTTAAACGCAGCTACAGACTTTTTTGCCTGTCGTGTTACTGGCTTTTGTCCAGCAATCTTTGAAAGACGGTCAATAATAAATTCATTCTTATGCTTATCCTGTTTCATCTTTGTACCTGTTGCAGATGAAAGGGTTACTTTAAGAATTCGAGGGGCTTGTAATTTTGCTTTATAACCAAATTCTTTTTGGAGAACCGGAAATGATGCTTCTTGTCGTTCTTTAATTGTTTGCATATTGCATAATGCACGATTTTCTACCTTTGAAGGTAGATATACGTCGCATTTGATTAAATAATAAAGCTTGCAGCAAGGTCAAAACCTTTTTGCGAAGTTTCTCTACTGTAGCACACATTTTAAAAATGTAAAAACAACAAAATCCACCTGTTTATACAGATGGATTTTGTTGTTTTATATAAAATTATTCTGCCTTCTTTGTAACTTTTTTTGCCACTTTTGGTTTTGCAACCTTTGGAGTTTTTTCTTTTACAACTTTTTCTGTTGGACGTACGTTTGAAACACTCATTGGATGTGCAATTTCAATTGTCTTTCCTTTTTCGTTTCGAGTAGGCTTCACATGTTTTTTCTTCATGTTAACACCTGAAATGATTACCATTCCCTCTTTCGGCATCGCTTTTGCAATCACGCCAGTTTTACCTTTGTGAGCTCCACGAATAACCTCTACCGTTTGACCTTTTTTTACATGCATACTCATATTGTTTTAGATTACTTCTGGTGCAAGTGATGCAATCTTCTTAAATCCTTCAATTTTACTTTCAGAAAACTCTTTAGGAATTGGACCGAACACACGACCTGCTTTTGGATCTTTCTTAGCTTTGTCTACGATCACCACAGCATTTTCGTCAAAATAGATGTATGATCCATCTTTTCGGCGAAATTGTTTGCGTTGTCGCACCACAACTCCACAAACAACATCCTTCTTCTTTGTAGCTTTACGAGGTTCAGCAACCTTAATAGAAAGAATTACAAGGTCACCAATCTCTGCGTATCGTCGCTTTGATCCACCAAGCACCTTGAATACTCGTCCAAATTTTGCTCCGGAGTTGTCTGCAACTTTTACATTTGTTCCTACTTGAATCATACTCTATTTATAAATTTATTTAACTTTACTAATAACAACAAAGTGCTTATCTTTTGAAAGTGGTCGTGACTCTTCGATAATAACTTCGTCCCCTACTTTGTACTCACCTTTTTCATCATGAGCTTTGTATTTTTTGTCTACTGAGTAGAACTTCTTATACTTTGGATGTTGAATGTACCGAGACACAGACACCACAACAGTCTTCTGCATCTTGTCAGATGTCACTTTTCCTTTTAACTGCTTTTTTGTAGATTGTTTCTTTTCCATATGCATTTTAGTCGCGAGCAACTATCTTAGTTTTTACCGGAAGCTTTGTACCTGCTTTTCGAAGCGCCTCTTTTGCCACCGCTTCAGTAACGCCATCAACTTCAAAAATCATTCTGCCTGGACGAACATCAAAACAGTAGCCTTTAAGATCACCCTTACCTTTACCCATCGGTACTTCAGCAGCTTTTTCGGTGATTGGTCGATCTGGAAAAATACGTGTCCATGTTTTTGCAGTTTTACCAAGCTCGCGTGCCATAGCACGACGTGCTGCTTCAAGTTGGTTTGAAAATACTCGGGATTGAGACTGAGCTTTGAGACCAAAAGATCCGAAAGCGAGAGTTACACCTCGTGTTTCTGGCTTCACAAGCTTTTCAGTACCTTTTCGGTCACTATGCCATTTTCGATGTTTTACTTTTTTAGGAAATAACATACTCGTTTTCTAATTTTTTGGCTGCCCTTTTGCGTTCAGGTCTTTTTCGAAGACCTCACCTTTATAAATCCAAACCTTGATTCCAATGATACCGTATGTCATGAGCGCTCGCTCTCGTGCAAAATCAATATCAGCTCGGAGTGTTTGAAGTGGAATATTTCCCTTCAATACTTTCTCGGTTCGTGCCATATCCGCACCACCAAGACGTCCACCGATTTCAATTTTTGCTCCTTTTACATTTCGGTTTTGCATCACTTTTTCAAGTGTCTGCTTGAGTACACGACGGAAAGGAAGACGCTTTTCAAGACCTTCTACCACCATAAGAGCAACAATTTTTGCATCAGCTTCTGGCTCTCGAACTTCCACAACGTCAATTTTGAAATCTTGAATTTTACCAAGCTTCATTCGCTTCATGTATTTTTCAAGATCTGTTTTTAGTTTTGTCATTCCCTCCCCACTTCGTCCAATAATAAGACCTGGACGAGCAGTAGCAATAATAATTCGTGAAGATTTTGAACCTCGTTCAATCTCTACAGAAGAAACATGCATGGTGCGAAGCTTCTTTATGAGATATTCTCGAAGAAACACGTCACCTCGAAGGAGACTTTTGAAATCTTTTTTATCAGCAAACCATCGGCTCTTCCAATCACGGAGGATACCAAGTCGATGTGCATAAGGATGTACTGTATGTGGCATATTATTTTTGTTCTAGGTCTAACACGACTGTACTCGACCGTTTAAGGATTTGCGCGCCGGATCCTCGTGCTCGAGGCATCATACGTTTAAGTACAACGCCACCGTCAACACGAATATTTTTTACAAAAAGTGACCCAACATCAGCTGATGTTGTATTTTTTGCATTTGCAATTGCCGACTTAAGGAGTGTTGCAATAGGGAGAGCGGCACGCTTTGGCAAGAACGCGAGTTGTTCGAGTGCCTGAGTTACACGCTTACCTTTGATAAGGTCTGCAACAAGGCGAACCTTTCGTGGAGCTTGTCTGTAGTTTGTAAGTTGAGCTTTCATAGATTATTTCTTCTTAGTGTCAGTGGTTGCCTTAGCAGTCTTAGCAGCATCTATTTCAGCTTGCTTCTTCTTCTGGTCAAGTTCCTTCTGCATCTTACCTCCATGTCGAGTAAACTTACGTGTTGGAGAAAATTCACCGAGCTTGTGCCCTACCATATCCTCTGTTACAAGAACATCGATAAAAGTTTTACCGTTGTAGACCTGGAATGTAAATCCAACCATTTCTGGTGAGATATCACTTCTTCGAATCCACGTTTTAATAGGCCCTGTACTTTCAGGTCGTTTTCCAAGCACTTTATTAAGTACTCGTTCGTCAACATATGGGCCTTTTTTAAGTGATCGTGTCATGAGTAGAAAATGAGCCTGGTTTAGGCTCTCTGCATGCTAGAATAGCACGCAAAAGCCCAGGCGTCAAAAGTTATTTTCGTAATTTCTTTGCTCGACGAGTCACAATGTGAACGTTTGAGTATTTCTTTGGAGTACGTGTTTTTCGACCACCTGTCACCTTACCCCACTGGGTCTTAGGTCGACGGGTTCCACGTCCTTGACGTCCTTCACCACCACCATATGGGTGATCTACTGGGTTCATCACTGAACCACGAACGGTCGGCCGAATACCAAGCCATCGTGATCGTCCTGCTTTACCAAGATTTGTAAGACGATATTCGTCATTTGAAACTTCACCAATAGATGCCCAGCAGGCGTCAGACACCTTTCGAACTTCTGATGAAGGAAGCTTGAGCGATGCATAACCACCGTCATGAGCAACAACTTCAATATAGTTTCCTGCAGATCGTCCGAGTTTTGCTCCGGCACCTGGCTTAAGTTCTACATTGTAGATAAAAGTACCTACAGGAATATTCTTAAGCATTGTTCGGTTTCCTTGTGTAAGAGGCGCTGTTTCTGAGACGATAAAAGTACTTCCTACTTTTGTATTCTTTGAAGAAACAACGTACCGACGCTCTCCGTCTCGGTAACAAACAAGTGAGATGAATGCTGATCGGTTTGGATCGTATTCAACTGTTTCAATTCGAGCAGGAATATCTTTTTTGTCGTAGATAAAGTCAACGATACGATAGTTTCGTTTGTGACCAGCCCCCTTATGTCGAGTAGTGATACGACCGAAGGCGTTGCGACCTACCCCTCGTTTAAAACCAGAAGTAAGTGCCTTATGCGGCTCATTCACAGTCAAGTATTTTCGATATGGTACCGAAACTCGATTTCTCTGTGAAGGCGTTACAGGATTATATGTTTTCATAGATATTATGCTGCGAATTCGATAGTCTCACCTTTCTTAAGATACACGACTACTTTTTTGTATCCTGATTCCACACCACGTTTACCGCCTCGAAATACATTCTGAGCAGCCATACGAACGATATGAAGTTTAATTGGATTCTTTTTGTATTTTGCAACAAAAGCTTTTTTTATTTCAAGCTTATTTGCTGTCATTGGTACGTTAAACGTATATACAGATTTATCTGTAAGGATTGATGCTTTCTCTGTTACTCGAGGAATAAGTACAAGCGCGTTTGAGACAGCAACCTCTTTTGTTTCTTTTTTTGTTCGTGCCATATTATTTTTCAATTCGAGCTTGTAATACACCAACTGCAGCCTCTGCATCAGTTACGATAACGTATCGACTCATAACGATATCTTGTGGTGACAATTGTCGTGCCGACACAAGTGTTACTTGTGGAATATTTCGGAAACTATTCACAAGTGCACGTGGTGCTTCGGCAACCACAAGGCACACCCGAGCATCTTTTCGTGTAATATCTTTTGCTCCATCAATTTTTGAAAGCGTAGAAAGAATTGTTGCCGCATCTTTCGTTTTTGCTTCAGTAAGAGCAACTTTTTCAGTGAAAAGTACCTTATCCGCCTGTGTCTTTTTTGAGAGCACACTGGCAAGTGCGGCATTTTTCATTGCAGCAGTAATCACCTTTTTATAATTTCGATCATTTCGAGGACCATGTGTTACACCACCACCTTTCCAAATTGGAGAACGCTTGTCACCATGACGAGCTCGTCCGGTACCTTTTTGTTTCCATGGTTTCGCCCGTGAACCTTCTACCTCACCACGATTTTTTGTGTGAGCAGTATTAGCACGCTGATTTGATTCCATCGAAGTAATAACCTGATGAACAAGGTCAGCATTCCATTTTGCTTCGAAGAGTGAAGTTGGAAGTGTAATACTACCTGCCTTCGTTCCTTTTATTGAATATAGTGTTTTTTCCATACAATTATAGTGATCGAAGTTCGATAATATCTCCTCGTTTTCCAGGAACAGCTCCTTTTATGAGAAGGACGCCATTTTCTTTGTCAGTTGCAAGAACTGTGAGGTTTTTAATGGTGACTCGATCGCCACCCATTCTGCCGGCCATGCGCATGCCTTTAGCAACACGCCCACCTGCTCGTCCACCACCACCAATAGAACCGGGTTCACGTTCAGAGTGTTTCTGACCATGACTTCGGCGACCACCTTTGAATCCATGGCGTTTTACAACACCTTGAAAACCTTTTCCTTTTGAAATACCAGTCGCGGTAATAACATCGCCTGGGGCAAATGTATCTACTGTAATAACATCACCAACATTAACCGCCGGCGCGTCGACTCGGAATTCTTGTACACGCTCATACGCCTTCCCTCCCGTAGTACCGAGAGCAGCTTTTGAGGTATTTTTTGCTCGTTTTTCAAACGAAGCAACTTGCACAGCAGAGTAACCATTTTTTTCAACAGTTCGAATTGCAGTTACAAGGTTATTATCTACTGTAAGAACAGTGGCGGGAAACGCAGTTCCATGAGAATCATAGAACTGTGTCATATGCATTTTTTTAGAAAGTAAGAATTTCATATAGCGCAGAGGAACCGCGCAATGGCGGTTCATACGAATTAATAGGTTTGTAATGGTCGTTCTTACATCATCTTCACATCGATATCAACGCCCGATGGAAGTGTAAGGTTCGTAAGTGCTTCAACAAGTTTTTGTGAAGGGTTTACGATATCAAGCATTCGCTTGTGAATACGCATTTCGAATTGCTCACGTGCATTTTTATACACGAAAGTAGCTCGGTTTACTGTGTACTTCTTAATATCTGTTGGAAGTGGCACAGGGCCAAGTACTTTAGCTTCATAACGCTCAGCAACATCCATGATTTGCTTTATAGACATATCAAGAATCTTGTGCTCGTACGCTCGAAGTCGAATGCGCAGCTTGTTCTCTTCACCAATTTTTGGTGATTTTACTTTTGGAGTAGCTGTTTTTGCTGTGACTGTCATAGTACAAGAGTGCGAACGTTATTTTGAAAAGAATATCTTTTCAAAACGTTTCGTTTTGGGTTAGGCAATAATTTTTGTTACCACACCAGCACCTACTGTTCGGCCACCTTCTCGGATAGCAAATCGTTGCTGTTCTTCAAGAGCAATTGGAGCAACTAGTTTAACTGTAAACTTAACATTGTCGCCTGGCATAACCATTTCTGTACCAGCAGCGAGTGTTACGTCTCCTGTTACGTCTGTTGTTCGAACGTAGAACTGAGGCTTATAACCATTGAAGAATGGAGTATGTCGTCCACCTTCTTCCTTTTTAAGGATATACACTTCACATTCGAAGTCTGTGTGAGGTTTTACTGTACCTGGTTTTGCAAGTACTTGACCACGAGTAATATCTTCTTTCTTTGCACCTCGAAGGAGGATGCCGGCGTTGTCACCTGCCATACCTTCGTTCAAAGTTTTGTTGAACATTTCAATACCTGTAACTGTTGTTTTTGCTGTATCTTTAAGACCAACGATTTCGATTTCCTCACCAACTTTTACGATACCACGCTCAATCTTTCCTGTTACCACAGTTCCACGACCTTCAATAGTGAAGATGTCTTCTACTGGCATAAGGAATGGTTTTGTTGTGTCTCGTTCTGGTACCGGAATCCATGTATCAACAGCGTTCATAAGTTCCAAAACTTTTTGAGCCCAAGGATCATTAATATCCTTTGCTTCAAGAGCCTTGAGACCCGAACCTCGGATGATAGGAGTATTTGCTCCATCAAATCCCTGCTTTGTAAGGAGTTCTCGGATTTCTTCTTCCACAAGCATGATCATTTCTTCATCGTCAACCATGTCACACTTGTTAAGGAATACCACCATCTTAGGCACACCTACCTGCTTAGCAAGGAGAATGTGTTCTCGTGTCTGTGGCATTGGTCCGTCAGTTGCCGCACAAACCAAAATCGCACCGTCCATTTGAGCCGCACCAGTAATCATGTTTTTGATATAGTCGGCGTGACCTGGAGCGTCGATGTGTGCATAGTGTCGAGATGCTGTCTCGTACTCGTTGTGAGAAAGCGAAATGGTAATACCACGCGCTTTTTCCTCTGGAGCTTTGTCAATTTCGTCAATTCCTCGAAGCTTTACTGTATTACCAGCAAGTCCAAGAACGTTAAGAATAGCCGCGGTAAGAGTAGTCTTTCCGTGGTCTACGTGGCCAATTGTTCCCACATTTAAGTGTGGTTTTGATCGGTTGAATTCTGCCATAATGTACTATTTTGTTTTTATTAAACCTATTAATTTTAAGCTAGCCGCACACTCATCTATTCGAATGTGGACGCAAAAACACGCATATAACGCGATGGGGACAATTGTACAGGAAAAGAGCTAGAAGTCAACGACTACAATGGTGATTTTTAGAGAAATTACTCTGTTGGTGCAGGATCTGTAGGGATTGGGTCGACAACAGGAGGCTCTTCTGTTGGGGTGGGCTCTACAGGAGCAGGGTCAACAGGGGTTTCCTCAACGGGAGTAGGGTCTACAGGTGTTGGGTCAACTACTGGATCAGTTGGCTCTTCAGGAGTGGGGTCAACCGGGGTTGGGTCGACGGGATTTGGATCAATTACAGGGTCAGTACTGCTAGCCACAGGGTCTGTACTTGTTCCGCTTTGTCCTTGAGATCCCCCTTGTGAACCATCATTAATTCCAGAGGCTGGAGCCGCCGCGACACCTTGTCCTGAAAGAAGTGCGTCGAGTTGTCCTTTAGTAATACATGTTTCATTTCCATCTTCTCCGATACACAATTCCTTAGTATGTACACGGTTTGAAATGAACTCATTCACCTTCGCCACCCCATTCTCCACCACTACCCCAATGTCTGTCATGAACTTGTAGAGAGTTTGAATAGCTTGAGTAAGGATAGGGGCCATACCTGCATATGAGACCGACTTGGTACCTTCAATACTAGTAAGAACAAGGCCTGGAAATTGGGTTTCGAGCTGTTGGGCTAAGAATCCTGTTTGTTTTGTTGAAGTAGAAGTATCTGCATTCATTCGATAACTCTTTACTTCTATAGTGAGGAGCTTAGTGAGGGTGTCTATTGGATCGATAGATTCTATGTCTTTCTTGAGATTTTGATCTGAAGTACAGGTAATACCTCCTGCTACGTTTGGTGTAACATCACAGGTTCCACCTGCGTTTTCGAAGCGGGCGACGGTGGTGCCGGAAAGTACTGCATTAGATCCAACATGAAAGAGGAAAAGAGGTGTGTTTGTTCCAATACCTGTATTACCTTGTACAATAAGGCCGTTCGTAGGTGCTGCAGTATCAGAGTAGCCTGTACCACCGATAGCAGTATTCCCATTAACAGACAATCTATTCGAAACAGGTGCTGTGCCAATAGCCATATTACCACTCGTGTTGAATGATAAAAGAGTTCCGAGATTATACAGAAGTTCAAATCTTCCAGCGGCACTATAATTATGAGCCCACCTCCAAGCCGCGCCAGCTGAACCAACCTCAAGATAACCTGAATTCGTAGATACAACTCGCAAACCATCTACATTTCCTGCGTTTACCTGAAAAGCAGCCAGCGGACTCTGATTCTTAACACCAACATTACCTGTCAAACTATCAACAAAAATACTTGGCTGAGAAGACACAGTACTTGTAGCGACAACAAAAATACCGGAAGGTGTTGTTGTTCCAATACCAATGTTTCCACTCATATCAATTCGCATCCGCTCAAGAAGATTTGTCGAAAAACGTAGTTGATTATTCTGAACATCAGCTTCGATTACTGTGCCTGTACTCCAGCCATTATCGTCACCAAGTGATGCCGTTTGTGTACCATTGTCTACTTTAAATAACGGCTCTCCTGCGTTTGGCCCAACTTCAAAGAAGAATCCTCCGAAACCATCATTTATCTCTATTGAAGTATTTTGTAGAAGCCTTCCACCGAGCTGAACATTATTTGCTGGATTAACCGTAAGACCATTGTCTGCTGTCACTAACGCACCAACTAAACCAAGAGAAGACGTGGCAACCCAGATTGGTGCGACTCCAGCACCCTGAGAAAGAAGCACTTGATTTGAACCTCCCGCATTGTTTCCTGGCATGAACGCACCATCAAGGCGAAGATTACCGAGAACATCAAGCCGTTCTGTTGGTAGCGGTTGACCAATACCGATATTTCCATTATCTCCATAAATCCAATTACCAATACTTAATTGATTTGAACCGGTATTGTTTCCCGCATTAGCAAGTTGTCCAATAATGATGTTGTTGTCACCAGAAGATTGAGTATTACCTGCGCCATACCCAATATAGGTATTACTGTTTCCTGTTGAGACAATACCTGCGCCTTGCCCTATTGCCGTATTCGTATTTCCATTATTAAAGAGGAGTGTCGCCTGACCGATTGCCATGTTTGAAAAACCGGTGGTATTAAACAAGAGCGCATTCTGACCGAGTGCAATGTTACTTGTACCTGTGGTATTCTGACCAACAGCACCATCACCAATTCCAATATTACTTGTACCTGTCATTGTCTCATTGCCACCATCTATAAAAATATTATCTGTGAGGTTTGGGGCAAGAAATCTTCCTGTTTGAGTGATACGTAACTGCTCTACATTATTTGTTCTGAATACTAAATCTTGAGCATCGGTTGTGCCGAGAAAGTTCACTGCCGCATTCGTACCTGTGTTACCAAGAAGCTGCCACGCACCGCCAAGTAGGGAGGCAATCGGGCGAGACTGTACATACCCCGTTGCATCTGTTGATAAAATGTTTACAGGCACACTTCCATCATCTCGTGTATTTGGATACTGATGCATTCGAATATCACCCACAGAATCAACAAAAAATCTATTTGATCCTTGTGTTTGCATGCGAATAGTCGACTGATCGATAGTGATTCCAGCCTGGTTTGCACCAGCATTAATCCGCCATTCAGATGAAGGTGAAGTTGTATCAATAGTAAACTGTCCTGAATTACCACCATTGACTCCATTAAACTGAATACTCCCTCCTGGTTGTATATTTACCCCACCACTTGAGCCAGCTTGTGTAGATAGAAAGTTCACTCCTGACGTATCAACAATAAACTGAGATACTACCGTTGTACCTCCGACAGATTCATGTCCAAAATTGAGACCATTATCAAGTGCATGTAAAAATGAAGTAGTCTGATTTACCCCATCGTCAAAGTAATTACGAAATGTAAGATAATCTATACCACCTGTATTCACGAGACCAGAAAGCATACTTCGTGTACCAACAACATTTGCGACACCCGTGAATCTGTCGAATGTGCTTGGGCCGCCACTGCTAAGGTACGGCTGATTTGTAGTATTGAGAACTGAAAAATTATTATCTGTAAAACCAAGATTGAATCCATTTTGATTAACAACAGTATCTTGAATCAACCCCCCTCCAAGCTGTACGTTATTTGCAGGATTAACCGTAAGACCATTGTCTGCCGTCACTAACGTAGACGAAGATGATGATGCGACAAGATTATCAACATACTCTTTGTCAACTAAAGATCGATTTACAAATTGTCCCGAAAAATTTTGAGCATATTTTATGCCTTCAAAAGCACCAAGCGCGCCGTCAACTATAATTTGCTGTGTATTGTCATCAACCAAAAATAAGGTTGAATTTCCCAAACCAACCACATCACCTATTCCTACCGATCGATCTGTATTTACCACCATTGCAGCCACAGGTTCAACTCCGGCAGTGGGACCGCTACCAAGAAAAAATCTCCCTCCCATCGCTCTAAAACCAAAATCATTTTGCGCAAGACCCATCATTCCTTGGTTTGCACCTCCAGTCATAAAGAAACTACCACGTTCAGCTAAAGCAGAATCGTTGAATGTATATGTAGTGAAATCGTTGTCATTTGTTCTTTGTAAGGTAACCCTAGCTTGGTAGCCCGGCTGTTGAATAAGGTGTAACATTCCACCAGCAGACGGAGTCCCACCTATACCAAGAGCAAGATTAGTAAAACTTAAACTGTTTCCTGATCCGTCTAAGATTCGATTCCCGAGTAATGTTCCATTACTATTATAGATATTAGTTCCAAAACCAGCTATCGTTGTCGTTGCCATCACACCACCCACATCACTTGTGAGCAGACCTGTAGTTGTTGAGAAGGTAAGAGTATTAGAAGAAACCGTTGATGTTCCAGAGGTTGCGGTGTAGTAGTTGTTTACAACCGTCCCCCCACCTGTCACAGGCCCTGCACCATACCCATTCCAGAATGGCATTTGGATACCATCAAACGCTTGAAGGTTTGAACCACTTACTCCAGGATCGCCCTTGTCTCCTTTGTCTCCCTTTTCTCCTTTAACTACAATAGTTTGCGGAGTAGGAAGAAGTTCGAGGACAATACGACGAATCATTGATTCGAGGTATGAGTCTGATGGTTGTTCTGCTTGCACAACAGGCACAAAGACATTACGAACTACTTCTACCACTTTCTCTTGTACAGTTTGTTGTGGTTGTGGTTGT
>JBDHUT010000017.1:0-13911 GCA_039809305.1 Minisyncoccia bacterium | reverse complement strand
GAGTTGTTGTTCCATTTACCGTAAGATTGTTGTTCAAGAAAAGGTTCGTTCCTGTTGCATTACCAAAGAGAAGACTGGTGAAGTTTGCAAGTGTTGAAAAGAGGTTGGTGGTGGTGGCGTTGGTTGTTGTTGAATTTGTTGCAGTGAGATTTGTAACATTAAGTGTACCGAGTGTTGTTGATCCAATATTTGCCGCCGTCAAAAACGGTGTCGCCGTTGCACTTGCAGAAGTAATACGTCCTTGTGCGTCTACAGTAATAACAGGGATGGTAGTTGAAGATCCGTAGGTACCTGCAGATACTCCTGTATCTACTAATGAGAACACTGGATTCTGAGCATCACCAGATCGTGCAATCTGTCCTGTAGTTCCTGTTGCTGTTGTTAGTTTGTTGTTGAAGGTTGTCCAGTCAATTGGAGTAAGTGCACCACGGTTTACGGCTGAGGCGGATGGGAGTCGGAACTCATGATTTGCACCAGATGAAACAATTGCAAAATCAGTACCCGTTGTTGATGTTGAGAATGTTTGAATAAGGGCAGTGAGACCATTTAATGATGAGATACCTGATGAAGATGCAGAAATGAGGTCAATGTTTCCTTGGAGTTTCCCGAGAGCGGTTAAAATAGTGTCAGCTGAAGTAACAATGCCTGTTGTTGTTGCAAATCCAGTAAGTGTGTCATAACGGAAACCAATCGTCGATGTCGCAACAAGATCATACGTACCTCCCGCATTACCTAATAACACTTGTCCTTGAGTAGGAGCAGTTGTTGTTCCTGTTCCACCACGGGTTGGAGCAAGCGCACCATTCCATCCTGGAGTAAAGGTGTGTGTTGAACCAGATGAAGTAATAGCGAGTGTTACATTTGCATCAGTACCTGTTGCGAAGGTTTGTGTTGAAGTTGAAAGGCCATTTAACGAAGTAACTCCACCAGAAGTTACATTAATACTCGTCGTACTCGTCACCCCATTCACTGTCGAAGTAAGAATATTTGTTGAAGTCGCAAAGTTGATACTGTTGGTGGTTGATGAAGCGACAATACCTGCAAGTGACGTTGTTGAGGTTACACCATTTACATCTGATACCAAGTTTGTACCAGAGGTTGAGAGGGTGTTGTTACCGATAACAGAAGAGGTTGCTACAACACCATTGATGGTGGTGGTAAGCACATTACCGGTTAATGATTGTGAGAATGAATTGATGATGTTGGCCGCAGCTGATGCAATACCGTTTACCGTTGAAGTGATGGTGTTTACTAAAGAGGTAAGCACGTTTGAAGTCACGGCGGTGGTGGTTGCCGCTACCCCATTTACGGTTGAAGTGATCACGTTACCACTTGTTGTTGCAACGTTAGTTGTTGGAGCAACAAGAGATGATGTTGCTGTCCAAACAGGTACACCACCAACGATTGAAAGCACTGTTCCGTTTGCTCCGGGCGCAGTAGGAGCGGCAACATTTGATGCGTTACCAACTAAGATATTACCGAGTGCAAGTGGAATACTTGGAAGCACTGAGAAGGTTGTAGTACCGAGAGTTGTTGTTCCATTTACCGTAAGATTGTTGTTCAAGAAAAGGTTCGTTCCTGTTGCATTACCAAAGAGAAGACTGGTGAAGTTTGCAAGTGTTGAAAAGAGGTTGGTGGTGGTGGCGTTAACTAAAGAAATATTTGTTCCACTTGCAGTATTAAAACTTAAGTTTGTTGTATAAAAATTTGTTGTTGTTGCATTAGTCCCAGTTGCATTAATAAAATTTAAATTGACCGTTGTAATAGTTCCGGTTGCGACAATGTCAGCGGTTGATGTAGCAATTATAGAAATAATTGTCGTTGTTCCTGGTGTACCTGTTGCACCCGCAGGACCAATCGGCCCTGCAGGGCCGGCAGGACCAACACCGCTTCCACCGGTAACCCCTGAAGAACCGAACCCATTCCAAAACGGCATTTGTATACCACTAAACGCACCTGAGCTTAGAAGTACTTGTGAAGAGTTTATTGATGTTTGCTGATTGAGAATAGTAGTTGTACCAGGAACACCTTGTTCACCCTTTTCACCACGAGGGCCGGGCGTAGAAATATATTGTGGCTGTAAAATTCTTTCAATTACAGTCACTTTATTTTCAGGATAAACTTCATTTTCTAAACTATCTATTTGGTTTGAAATTTCTTCTTGAATTAAATTTTCAATATCGGAAAAAGAAAGAGTGCTAGAAAAACAATTTTGAATATTGCCTCCAAAAAAATAATTTGTTGAGCAATAAATTTTGAAAGCAACTGTATCTAAAAATGAGAAGTTTTTTTCAATTCCAGTAGCCGAAATAGCATGCACAAAAAACGGAAAGAGCAGTATAAAAGACAAAGTTCTAATTGGTCTGGAATTAACCATCTAACTATTATATACTAAATGTCTTATAAAAGACAACATATATGTCTTTTATATATGTGGACAACTTTTGACTCAAAAAATTACCCGACTAATAAATTGAAAATAAAACTAACAAAAGGACTAATCAATGGCCAAATATTAAAAGCAACAATAAGAGACAAAAATATCCACATTGGATTTTCAAACATATCAAAACGTCTTCGAGAAACGCCGAAACCTTGCGCAAGACTAGTTATAATCCTTAAACCATCAAATGGGGGGAAAGGAAGAAGATTAAAGATAAAAAGTCCTATATTTATATATATAATTGTAGATATTACTTGAAAATATGCCCCCGAAACAAGATTTCCAGGTAAAAAATACAAAATAGAGCTCATAAATATTGCTATACCAATATTTGTTAAAACGCCCGCTGATGCAACAAAAAGTTCAGCAAAACGACCTCTCAACATGAAAGGATTATAAGGAACGGGTTTTGCCCATCCAGCAATACCTCCAGATGCAAGAAAAAAAATACTTGGAACAACAATAGATCCAATAAAATCAAGGTGTTTTAAGGGGTTTGGAGTCAGTCTTCCTGCTATTTTTGCCGTTGGATCACCGAATAAGAGCGCGGCATAACCATGTGAAACCTCATGGGCAACTATTGAAAGAATTAAAATACAGATAGAAAGAAGTTGAATTAGTTCCATGAAACAAAAGAATTAAGTATTTTGCGCTATTATTCTTGCAATTGGTCAAACTCTATGATAGCATTGTGTAATCAAAAAACCTATGGCAAGTACATGTATTATCTGTGAAAAAGGGACTCAAGTGGCCGGCGGATACTCAAACCGAGTACGTGCTACTAAATATACTCCTACAGGGTCAAAGCGCCGATACCCAAATTTACAATGGGCACAAGTTCCAGGTGCTTCTCGAATCAAGATCTGCACACGTTGCATAAAGGCAAAAAAACATCTTAGCCTTGCTAAATAGACGTTTTTGTCACATCGCGGTATACTTCTCGTTATAAACTGTGACGGGAGATAATTTACAATACAACGAATACCTTTGGGATTTGCTTTTTAGAGCAAAATCTGGAGAAACCCTTGCATTTAATGAGTTTTTTAATGAACTTTATACTCCTGTATACCGGTACTTGCTCATTAGACTTAAACATAAAGAGACGGCAGAGGATTGCACACAAGTAACTTTTTCTAAAGTTTTTCAGAACCTTCAAAAAATTGAAGCTTCTGCATCTTCTCCCCTTCAATATCTCTTCACCGTTGCACGAAACACCCTAATAGACGAGAAACGTAAAAAACAGGCAGAAACACTAACAGAAGAGGCTTGGGGGACACATATTTCAACTGAAAACACCGAAAAAATAGTTGAAAACAATGCTTTGTATCGATCAATATTAGAAAGTATAGATACTTTAGGGGAAGAAGATAAAGATTTACTTACTTTTAGACTACTCGAGAACCTTTCTCATGCAGAAATTGCTGAGATGCTTGAAAAATCTGATGTTTCTGTAAGAAAAGCATTCTCTAGAGCCCTTGAAAAACTTCGTGAAAGTCTAAAGAATAAAGGGATAACATATGAATAAAACAAATGAAAAACTGAATAACCACGAAAAAACGCTTCTTACAGCGGTTATTTCTGCTTTTCGTTCTATAAACCCATCTCAAAATAGTGCTTACAATTGGTACAGTCAAATAAAACCTTTAAAATCAAAGGTTTCCCCTGTATCAAAACCAGTTTTTTCGACTTATTATGTACCCATTTTTGGTAGCGTCTTTGCATCTGCTTTAGCATTTGTAATGATTATTACCTCCCAAAACAGTCAAAACACCTTTCAACAAGTGTCTCTCCAGAGAAATACCATATCTTTGAGCTCAGAAACTCAACACGTTAGCTCTTTTTCTGTTATTTCCAATGAATCATCAAAAGAAAATACCCAAGAAAACCATGTTTTAGCTAAAATTGATGCTCAAACTAAAGGAATCTCAAGAACTCAAGCAGATGAATCTTTCACAGAATCACTCAACGTTGAAACCTCTCTTCAGGATTTATTTAAATAATCTATGAAAATACTACCAAAAATTTTAATATTCGGCTTAATAATTGGATTTTCTACCCAGAATGTTTTTGCTGAAACTTGTGTTGAACTAGAAAAAGGAAGAGTGATTCAGATGAAACGCTTAGAAACAGCGAAAATAAAAATTTTTGAACAAGATACCTCTTCTTTAAAGATAATTAAAGAGAAACAACTTGAAAAAGTTTTAAATATTCAAGAAAAAACAAATAATCGTATTCTTGAGCTGCGGGCCATACTTGAAGATCTCAAATCTCTTCCTGATAATTCAGAAACAGTTTTAAATGCAACACAAACTCTTTCAAGAGAAATTTCTCTTTATGCACAAAAGACGGATGAATCTCTAGCTGCTTTTTCCTCGGGTGTTGATAAAATCCTTGAAGATAGATCGAAAGCGATAAAAAATGTTGTTCAGCAGTATGAGATCGGCACAATCCAGCTTTACGATAAAGCACTGACTTCTTGCAAAAAAACAGGCTGGTACGATGAAGAAAGATTTATTGCTGACATGAAAACTGCTCAAAAAAGAGTTCTCGATACCGAAAAAAACTCAAAACGTATCCTACAAGGAATCGATTCACTTTACGCAACTCTTTCTCTTGAACTTGATGAAAGTGACACTGCTCTTAATCTGGTTTTGAAATCTATTCAAGTTTCCTTACTTGAAAATCCTCCGGAAGATTTAAAACCCTTATCTCTTTTCCGTTTGTGGAAAATGTTATAGTCCCCAACTCTGAAGTCTGAAGAACATCCACGTTAAATCGTGACGCACGATCTAGTACGTCAGTATGCGGGTGTCCATATTGATTATTTTTTCCAGCACTTACAACCCCATACTGTGGACGAACTTTTTCTAAAAAAGAAAAACTTGTCGAACTATCGGATCCATGATGTCCAAACTTTAAAACCGTCGATTGTAATTTTACAGTATCAGACCCAACAAGAATTAACTCTGATTCAACAGGCGCATCACCAGTAAGTAAAAAAGTGTACTCCCCGTAGCTAAGTCGCATAATAACTGATCCTGCGTTTGATTCTATGTTTGACACATCATCATACGGATACAATGTTGTAAGATAAACTCCCTTTCCAAGATTATACTCTTCACCGCGATTAGTTATTTTTCTTTCAATATTTTTCTCTGCGAGTTGCTTTTCTAATGTATCTTGAGCGTTATTTTCACTTTGCCCACCAGATTCTAAAAATACCCCAACATCAAATATTTTTAACACATCAACTAGTCCACCAATATGATCCATATCAGGATGTGTTGCAACAACCATATCAATTGTTTTATCAAACAAAGGCATTACTTTATGTAATTCTTCTACAACCGATCGATCTTTACCCCCATCAATAAGAACCTGTATACCGCTTGGACTTTGAATAAAGATCGCATCACCTTGTCCAACATCCAAAAACGATACCTGTAATTCATTATCAATTCCTGATCTAAAAACTATATATACAGAACTAACTGCGATAGAAAAAAATATAACTGGTATGAATGCCTTTTTCATATTGTCTTATTTTTAGTGATTAGTAGAGCTAAGACTGCATAGCAAAAAACTAGAGTTAGAAGATTAATAGAGAACGATGAGGGAGAGATTGTGTCGCTAATATTTTTTACAAGAGTTAGAACAAAGCCAGAAACTAAGGTTGTACATGTACCTATAAAATACGCGATTGAAGGCAAAAAAGAAGTGATTAAAATAAGTACACCAAGAATCATTAAAATCGGAATAACAGGTAGAACAATTAGGTTTACAAATATTGCTACCCATGAAAAAGTTCCAAAATAAAAAAGCTGAAGGGGTAGCACCGCTAGTTGTGCGCTCGATGTATCTCGAACGACCTCACCCACTATTCGTGGAAAGTGAGTCAAATACTTTTGTAGTATTGGCGCAATGTATACAAGTCCGTATGTTGCTGCAATACTTAACTGAAATGAAACGTCATATAAAAAATAAAATGGATTTACAAAAAGCATTACAGTAACAGTAAGAGAAAGGAAGTATCCTGCGTCTTGCTGTCTTCGTAAAAGAGAAGCTAATGCAACTATAAGAACAAGTATCCCTGCCCGAACCGCAGGCGCTTCTGCACCGGAAACCAGCACAAGAAGAATTACACTTAAAACCCCAAAGCTATTTTGGACAACAAAAGAAGTTCGTCTTAATATGATTTTTGTCCAAGCAAAAATTACAGCAAGATTATATCCGGAAAGGACAATAACATGAGTAAGCCCAACTCGAGTAAATGCATCATACCACTCCCTTGAAAGTCCATGCTTTTCACCGATCAAAATTCCATTTATGAAACCGGCCGATGGTTCACGCACATATAAAGTAATAGTTTCTTTAATCCACTTATTTAATGAAACAATATTCTCTTTGAAATAATTTCCATGACCACGTTGTAGGAGTATCACTTCAGGAAATCGTATCTCATATAAAACCCTTTTCCGAACATACGACTCGCCTATCCTTTTATATGTTTTACTGTTTGTTAAAACACTTTGCATTACCCCTTCAATACGAACAACGTCTCCATACACAATATCTGTGAATCTGTCAGACGTAATACGTATAAAAGGAACCTTATTCGATGTGTTATCAGTGTTACCTTCTAGTATTGGCTGAACATTAAAGCTAACTGAATCATCCCTAACATCTACAGACGTAACAACTTTTGCATTAATTATTTGTTTTGATCCTAGATAGCTATTAAAAACAGAGTCAGGAAGTGTATTGTATGCGTGATGTGTGCGAATCAATCCCAACAAGCAGCCGCAAAGAAAAAAGAGTGTCACATGAAAATTACTCGTGAAAAGAGATGTATCAATAGAGGCTACAACCACTAAACAAATCGTTGTTGCTAATATTAAGTTTATTAAAAATAAAGAAAAATTATTCCATTCAGCAAGATAAATTCCTGTTAGTAACCCTATAAGACCTATAAAAACAACCTGTTTCACACTATAGAATAGACTCTAGAAATTTTTTTTCATCTTCTTTATTAGCAACTTTCTTAAATCGTACACCTTTTACACCCTTAACTGCACTTTCACACTCTTTCCATGTTTCATAATGAAACACTTGACCAGATTGCACCACTACATAGTATCCATTCTTAACTGTTTTTTGTTTTGATGTTGCTCGTTTCACAATAGACGAAACACTTATATCATATGAATATCCCTCTATTGTCCCTGAAAAAAGTTTTATGTCCTTACCGTCAGCATAATCTGTTGCAATACTATCTGTTCGTTCATTTAAAGGAACGCCTGAGTGTCCAGGGACATACAGCCACTCGATGTCTTTTTTATCAGAGAGTTTCACAAGTTGCTGCCATAGCTTCACATTTTCTACTGCTTTCTTTTGACTTGTCTGCCAACCATTTTTTTGCCAATTAAATATCCACTGTTTCATACCACGAATAACATAGGACGAATCTGTATACAATACTATTTTTTGTCCAGTATATTTTTTATACTCTGAGACATACCCAAGGGCTTTAATGGCACCAGTGAGTTCCATTTGATTATTTGTTGCATGTGGAGAGTATCCACCAATTTCAACAACTGTACCATCTTCTTTATTAATGATTACGGCTCCCCACCCAGCACGACCAGGATTTCCTCGTGCTGCTCCATCTGTATAGATCGTTATCATATAAAAATTGTATCACGCAAATAAATAGACTTAATACATTTTTATAAAACATTTACAAAATAAATTATTTGTGACATAGTATTTCTTGAAGAATTCGAGATAGTCTCGAGTTCAAAACATGACAAAGGAGGCCCGTCATGCTGCGAGTTCTCACCCTGCTCTTTGTATTTTTTTCCTCGTCTGTCTTCGGACAGACGACCCTAACAATTTCACCAACAACGCCGGCCGGGCCCATCTTCCGTGGAATCCCTGACCAAGTGATGATGTGCGGCAACTTGTCATCCGTGCCCGGAGCAACATGGAACGCCGTCTCTCTGCGTTTCAGAAAAGTTGCTCCGTCCCCAGCATGGAGTGCCGCGACTGTCGACAACGACTTCACGCAAGTGAAGATTGTCGACAACCTGGGCACTACAGTCGTAGGTCCACTCACACCATCTACCTGTCCTGGTGCAGTGTATACCTCTACGTCGTGGGTTTGCGAGATGAACCTCGTGCCACCCTACGGGCTCGGAGCGGGTATCTCGCGAGAGTGGTGTATTGTCGCATCCATCCCGAGTGGCGCGCCGACAGGTCAACTTCAAGCGGGATTTTTCCCAGCATCCATACCAAACGTTCAGATCACTGGCGGTGGGCTGGAGACGATCCCGAATGCGGTGGTGCAATCATCCTTTCGACAAGTGCAAGACCAACCACCGCAACCAGTGATGACCCTCTCGCAAAATTCGCCAAGCAGTGATATTGAACGAGGGACACTGGACGCAGTGCTCATGGTTACGCAAGTAACAATGGGGAGCGGCATAGGAACCTCAACTTGCAGCAGCATCGAAGTACAGGTTGAGGTAACTGGTGCCGCCTGGGATGTGAGCACAATCGACAACGTGTTCTCATCTTTCGCTGTGGTGGCAAATCCAGGAGGTGTGGTTGTGGCGAGTTTCAATCCGTCACAATGCACTCAACAGATCACAAGCAACTCATGGCGATGCTCGATTCCAATCGCGCACACCATGAATGCTGGTGACTCAGAGGAGTGGAGTATGCGGGCAAATATCGGGATGTCTCAAGCTTCCACGATTCAAGGGGGCTTTGAGGTTTCCGGTGTTGCCAACTGCTCACTCTCCGCAGGAGGAAGCGTCCGTCTTCCTGCATCCAGAGTCTTGGGTGCGTCACGGAGCTTGGTAACAACCCTCCCGGATCCGGTCTTCGACGACGGATTCGAAGACTAACTCCCCAACACACGGATGTGTTGAAGATGAGACCGGAAAGCCGGGCGCATAGCGCCCGGCTCTTTTTATTATCAACAACCATTCTTTACATAAAAACAACTTTGTGACATTCTATTTTTGAGGTGCACGAGAATAACCTCGCACCTAAACAGCACGAAGAACAGAATGAAGATCTTCATGTGTGTTCTTTTTTTACTTTCAGTTACCACGACTGTCACAGCGGGACCTGTGACATTCGTGCAACAATCATCAACACAGCAGACCGGACCTGTGTATAGCGATACTGCAAACACAGAACTTTGCAAGTTTGAGTTCATCGCAAACTTCCCAGAGCACGGATCGACAACAATGTACCGACTTCTAGTTGTCATTTTGAAATTTGGCCAACAGGAGCAAATCAACTGGGACTATCAAGATGCGGTAACTGGTGAGTTTGCAATCGACAAAACATTTAAAAACTTGTCGATCAGAGATCAGGCTGGATCCGAACAAGTATTCATACCTACACTAAGTCAGTGCCAAGGCAGAACACTCACGGCCAACCTTTATATGTGTGATGTAGGACTCTCCACCCCTTTAACTTTTGGAGGGCTTATCACACTTACAACCCAAGTTAATATCCAACCCGACGCAGGAAGGTCGGGCGGTGTTACATACCTTACACACCTGTTTTGTGGCTATGGACCACCCACAAACCCAAACGTTATCGGGGGAACCTCAGGACAAATAGGGTTCGCGCCGGAGCAGTTCCAATATGGTGCACAACGCAGCTATGTCTGGCAACCACCACTGCTTTCAGATGGATTTGAGTAGACGATGATGAGGCACATCAAACTATCGGCGAAGCATTCATGCTTCGCTCTTTTTTATACCACATCAACAATTCTCACTTTTATATTTTTTCTAGAACCATACAAGTCTCGTTCTAACTGCCCTACTATTGAAATTTTTTTTCCAACTTCAAGTACACCAACGTTTTTTTCGAAGCTATGTGCGCCCATAAAATAACCATATGATTTTATTTCTCCATCTAATCTTTTTAATCTTAATTCAAGATGGTTATTTTCTTTTCCAAAATGACGTACTTCAATAATTTCGAGATCCTTAAATAAGAAAGTTGGTTTTTGGTTCCCTACTCCATACGGTGCAAGTCTGTCGATATCATCCATTGTTTTGTAATTGACCAAAGAAAGTGGAAGCTCACAGTCAATAAAAATATTCTTAGCAGCAGTATAATCATTTTTCTTAACAGATTCATACCCTTTTATTAGTCGTGTTTCTAGGGTGTGAATATGTTCTTTAAATATAGAAAACCCTCCTGCAAGTTCATGCCCACCCATATGCGCAAAAACATTAGGTTCTACAGCAAGCATAAGATCAACCAAATTCACTGATCCATCACTCCGACATGATCCCTTGAACTGATTCTCTTCTTCAGCTTTTCCCCACACAAAAACGGGTTTACCATATGTATCAAGAACCTTACTTGCAATAAGTCCAAGTATTCCTGGAGACCAAGTTGGATTACCAATAACAACAACAGTTGCTAATTCCTGACTGTGTAGTTCTTTATGGACCTCTTTCATAATCGAACCAACGCTTTCTTTTCTATTTGTATTTAATGAATTTAAGGATTTTGCCAATTCTTGTGCTTCAGCATAATCATCAGTAGACAAAAGCCTGAACGCAAGCTCTGGTGTATCCATACGAGACGCAGCGTTAAGTCGAGGCGCAATCGTAAAAGCAATATCATCCTCATTTAACCCATCTTGATTTGCTCGAGCACTTAAAAGGAGTGCTTTAAGACCCATACGCTTACTTTTTCTCAAAACTTTTAAACCATACAAGGCTAAAGTTCTATTCTCACCAGTAAGCGGTACCATGTCAGCAATAGTAGAGAGGCCAACCATATCTAAAGACCATTTTTCCCAACCTTCCGGTATATCAAATATCTTTTGGTCTAAAACAGTCTTTTCTGTTTTATTAGTAGTTTTAACATACATTAGAATTGCACATACAACTTTCCACGCAGTTGCACACCCACAAAGCATTTTTTCTTTATATGTTTCAACAGTCTTTTTAGTATTAATAACTTCATAAGCAGGAGGTAAAATTTGCATCTCTACCCCATCAACAAACTCTATATGTGGTAAGTGATGATCTGTAACAATTACATCAATCCCTAGCTCTTGCGCATAAGCAACCTCTTTAATGTTTGTAATACCTAAATCAACTGTAATTATAAATGTTACCCCTTTATCTTTAAGACTATCAATAGCAAGCATATTAAGACCGTACCCTTCTTTATGACGATGTGGTATATAGTAAATAACCTTTTCGTACCCTATTTTTTTAAAGAAATCAGAAAAAACGACAGCTCCTGGAATACCATCGCAATCATAATCAGAGTAAATGGCTATTTGCTCATTATTATTAATAGCCTTTAAAATACGTTCAACGGAGCGCTCCATTCCAGTTATTAATAAAGGGTTGTTTATACTTAATTCGTAATTAGGGGAAGAAAAAGATTCAAAACTTTCCGAAATTTCACGGTTCTTAAGAAGTAATGCACTAAGCGGAGAAATACCCTTTTGCCATTCTTCGTTCCCTAAAACACCTCGTACCTGATAGTTCATGCGATTTCAGACAGTATAACACAAACACTCTTTCAGTATGTGACCTTTATTGTCTTTTAAAATAAAATTCTGACTATTAAATTTTCTATTGAACTATTTAGAAACATTATGTTTCATATGTAACTTTTTGACTTCAAATTCTTCAAGGTCTTCTTTTTTTTGTTTACCTTTATCTGCTCTTATTTTTAGTTCGGCTATATCAAGAAGTATTAAATCTTTAGCTTTTTCAGCTAAATAATCAAAATTATTCTTTTTTGGATCTTCTAAGACATCTTCAAGAAGAACATGTAGAACATACCCTATTTTAGGACCTGGAGTTTCATGTGTAACTTCCATTATCTGTTCCCCATTTATCTTAAGCATTTTAACTGAAATTGGATCACGAAGCGCCTGCTCAACCATTGCCTTATACTTTCTAAATCGATAGGGGTTTTCTTTAGGACGACCGGTACCAATTCGATCACAAATACGTAGATTCATTAAATCCCAAATGTTCTTTTCTCCAACATTTGAAACAATTCTTCGGACAGCAGATAATGTAACCTGTTCAGTGTCAGAAAAAAACATATGCCAACGAACTAAAGTCGATACTTTATCAATCATTTCACGTGAAAACTTCATTCTAGACATTATTTCACGTGTAACTTTACCTCCAACAACTTCATGACCATGAAAAGTATAGTCGTTTTTCTCTTTTGACCATCTCCTAGTATGTGGCTTTGCAATATCATGAAATAAGCCCGCTAAACGTAAATCAAGACTCCATTTTTTATCAGCCGCATGTTGGCAAGTTCGTAAATTATGACCCCAAACATCAAAACTGTGAGCCTGATTTTGTTTCACGTGTACCCCCATTTCTAATTCTGGTAAAAAATGCTGTAGTAACCCTAAAGCGTTACACATGAAAAGTCCAAACATGGGATTATCAGACAATAGTATTTTTATAAATTCATCTCGAATTCTTTCAACAGAAACATTTTTTAGTTTCATATGTAACCCACTAATTGCTTTTTGAGTCTCTAATTCCAAAGAAAAATTAAGTTGCGAACTAAATCTAACTGCCCTCATAAGCCGAAGTGCGTCCTCTGAAAACCTTGTATCTGGATCACCAACTGTTCTTATTACTTTGTCTTTAATGTCCTTTTTACCGTCAAAAGGGTCTTTTATTGAATTGTCCTTTGGATTATATGCAATTGCATTAATAGTAAAGTCGCGACGTGCTAAGTCTTCTTCAAGAGAACTAACAAAGGTGATACTTTCAGGATGTCGGCTGTCAACATATTTACCTTCTCTTCTGTATGGCGTAACTTCGACGATTCGTAAGGAATCTGGCTTATTATTTAGTTGTTCATCGTCGGTATCTGTAACCACACCAACAGTACCAAAAGTGTTTTCGTATACCGTACGTGGAAAAATATTTTGTATAGCATCAGGACTTGCGTTTGTCGTTACATCCCAATCTTTTGGTTGCCTTCCCATTATTAAATCACGGACTGAACCACCCACCACATACGCCTCAAAACCATTGTTTTGCAATGTTTCAGTTATACTGAGTACTTCTTTTGGTATCGCGAATTTCATACGAAATCCACAGAAAAAGCTTTTATTTTGTGCTCCCGGAGGGATTCGAACCCCCAATAACGGTTCCGAAGACCGTTGTGATATCCATTTCACCACAGGAGCATATTTCTGTGATGAGAAGAGTATACGCTTTATTGTAAAAAAAATCCATATACCGTATAATGACCTCATATTTTAAGCGGGTATGGTTTAGTGCTAGAACACGTGCTTGCCAAGCTCGAGACGGGAGTTCGATTCTCCCTACCCGCACAAAAAAATTATAACTTTTTATTTATATAGATTTATGTTTTATCAAATAATTGGCTTTATTGGAACAATATTAATTATACTAGCTTACTTTTTA